>JAGPCK010000083.1 GCA_018058135.1 Bacteroidia bacterium
AACTTTAACCTGCTGCGTAAACTTGGTTTCACCAAAGGAGAAATTGATGCAGCCAACGATTACGTTTGCGGTACCATGACTGTGGAAGGTGCGCCATACCTGAAAGACGAACATTTGCCTGTATTCGATTGCGCCAACAAGTGCGGCAAAAAAGGTGAGCGGTTTATTCATGCACACGGCCACATTCGCATGATGGCTTCTGCACAGCCTTTCCTCTCAGGTGCTATCTCCAAAACCATCAACCTGCCTAACGAGGCAACCGTTGAAGAGATTAAATCATGCTACGAAATGAGCTGGACATTAGGTTTGAAAGCCAACGCACTTTACCGTGACGGATGTAAACTATCACAACCACTGAGCAACAAATCAGACGTGAAAGATGAAGAAGATGTGCAGGAAGTAGTAGAGCACGTGTTGGGTAATGATGCTTACAAACCGGTTGGCGAGTTAACAGCCGATCAGGTGTTGGAAGCAGCACAAGCCATACTTAACCGCTCAATGGATACAGAGTTTAAACGTAAACTGGCCCGTATTGTGGAGCGTAAATCACTGCCATCAAAACGCAGTGGCTTTATTCAGAAAGCAACCGTTGGCGGGCAAACCATTTTCGTTCACACCGGTGAATATGAAGACGGAACATTGGGAGAAATTTTCATTGACCTGCACAAAGAAGGTGCATCTTTCCGCTCCCTGATGAACTGTTTTGCTATAGCTGTTTCCATAGGCTTACAATACGGTGTGCCGTTGGAAGAGTTTGTAGAGAAATTCACCTTCACCCGCTTTGAACCAAGCGGTATGGTACAAGGACATGATAATATCAAGAACTCTACCTCTATTGTAGATTATATGTTCCGCTTGTTGGGCTTTGAATACCTGGGTCGCACTGATTTAGTTCAGGTACCACCGGTAGAAAACCCGATGATTAAAAAACAAACTGAGATGGCCGCTAAAGCACAGGTAGCATCTGTAAAACCACAACCCGTAGCACAGGTAACTCCTGCTCCGGTAAGTAATGTGGAGAAAACAGCTACTGCCAGCGCTCAGTTAGACCAAACACAGGAGTACATGAGCAGCATGCAAAGTGATGCACCTCCGTGCAACGTATGCGGACACATTACCCTGCGCAGCGGTACCTGTTACAAATGTTTGAATTGCGGTAACAGCATGGGTTGCAGCTAAGAGAAAAGTGCTCTATAAGAAAAAACCCGCTTCGAAAGGAGCGGGTTTTTTGAAACAGTTAGTTCTTTAGAAAAGGAATAGACGCAAAAGAGCATCGTATAACGATGCTCTTTGTAAAACGATATGTCTTCAGTTTCGCGGACGGGAGACAAAAATCGTAACTACTTGCCAAAGACGGTCTCATTAGCCGATCTTAGGAACAACAAGTGCTTACGTAGAAGGGGTTGTTTAAGGAATCATTTCTCCTTGAACGCCCCTTTTTCATTTGTATGGATACAAAGATGGAGTTTTTTACAAATTTGCAATGCTTCATTGTAATTAAGATTTCAACAGCAAGTAGTTGAGTGTTTAATTAGTTGAACGTCTTGATGAAATACTTTAGAAGAATAAAAAGATTGTGATATTAATAGACCCGCGTCAAAAGGAGCGAGTTTTTTTGTGGCAAAAGATCTGACGCGTTATGCGTCTGACCTTTTGCATTAATTATAGGTTATGCTTATGAGTGCAATTCAGTATTGACAAAGTAAGGTAAGTATGAACACTAGAAAGTGAATCTACCGAGAACAAAAAAAGCTGCTCTTTTTGGAGTAGATTTTTTAAAGACAATCCACCGGAAAGCCCTAAATAGAAAGCCACCCGTCAATTGACAGGTGGCAAGTGTTATGGTGTGGTTTAGGTGTTATTCGATAACCAGTTTTCTGGTGTGGTTGCCTCTTTCGTCAAGTATTTGAACTAAGAAAACACCCTTGCGATGCCTTTTCTTTTATGTAGCTTGCAGCTACAAATGCACAAGGCCATTTAAGACCCACAAAAATATTACTATTCCTAACCCTTTATTAACAGCATACAAGAGTAGCCAAAGGCTACACTATAATGCAACGTAGCTAAAGAAAAGAAAGTCGTCTATTTGATTGTAGTATGTTTCATCAATTTAATAAGACTAAAACTGCTACTAAATTAACACCAAAAGCTATTCCCCAGTTTGTCCAAACTTTTCCCTGTTTAATTTTCTTTGCTTTCTGAGTGTAACCGTTGTAATAATCTGATTTTTTCATCAAGTCTGCATTGGGATAATTCAAGTTTATTTCCTTAGGTTCAGTAGATGAACAAGCAATAGCAGGTATTAGTCCAACTAGAGGAGATACTAAGCCGGCAATTAATGTTCCCGTACCAGCACCTTTATATCCTTTATAAAATCTTAACGCATCTTTTTGCCCTTGAATAAAAAGGTCCCCACTTGATTGAGTTGATGAAACAGATTCATTTTTTTTGTCTTCATTAAATATATCCTTTGTACCATTTTCATAACGAATCATTAATACATCAGATTTGAGTATGATAAAAGTAGGACCGTTTTGATTGTCAAACTTTTTGTATTTAATTTCTGTAGTTGTCACTTCAAGTACTTTTGCTTGAATGTCTTCACCAGATTTCTTTGTTATAATGTCCTGTGAAAAAGCAATAGTTATCGTGAAAATTGAAACTAAAGCTGTAAAGATGATTTTTTTCATTTTGCATATATTTTAAAGGTTGTCCTACTCGTTTGGCTTTTCGGTTTCGCCCCTTTTTATGGTAGCCGGTCTCCATTTTTTAAACACTATAGATCAAAATCAGACATAAAGACTGTCATTTATAATAAGTAACTCAGGTGGTTCTCTCATCTGTCTTTTTAAATTGTTGTATATAAAACTAAAATTCCTCAAATTAACTCGTTCTAAAAATGTTTTTTTGTGCTTAATAACCCTACTACAATTTTACAAAAAAAAATAAAATCCCCAACTAAGCGTAGGTTGCACATACGCTTTTCTTTTAAGTAGCTTTCAGCTACAAATGTACAAGGACATTTAAGACCCACAAAAATATTATTTTCCTAACCTATATTAACAGCAGGCAAGAGTAGCCAAGGCTACACTAATGTGTAACGTAGCTACAAGCTACGGTGACAAAGGAGTAGATTTTTTAAAGACACTCCGCCTGAAAGTCCACAATAAAAAAGCCACCCGTCAATTGACAGGTGGCAGGTATTATGGTGTGGTTTAGGTGTTATTCGATAACCAGTTTTCTGGTGTAGTTTCCTCTTTCGTCAAGTATTTGAACTAAGTAAATACCTTTTGGAAGTTCATTTGTGTTGATGCTTATTTGCTTGCTGTTTCCTTTGGCGGATAACATTAAAGCACCCTGCAAATTCAGAACATTGCACTGTTGTATGGCGCGGTCACTTAAAACAGTTATTCCTTCACGGGCAGGATTAGGGTAAACAAGCAACGCAAAGGAGCTAATTTCCTTGGCAGAGGTTGGGGTTAAAGGTTCAGCTGTATATAGTTTACGTCCGTAATAAATAAACCCGTTACCTATGTTAAAGTAAATACTTACTGAATCGGGAAGACCGGTAGCGTTGCGGTGATAAGCCATAGAATCAGAGAATCCGGATGTGGATTGTCTCACAATGGTCATCAACTTACCGGAGGAAAACGAAAAGCCGTTGTAGATAAAGTTAGGCGCAAGCCCGTTTCCTGAATACTGTGAATCAACCACCAATGACAGGTTACCGTTGGCATCATAAGAGAAATATTGAGACCGTTGCTCATACACACTGTCTTTGTATTGGAGGTACATGTAGGCAGGGAAATAGCGGTGAGAAGTCATTCTGTTTTGTGCATCCCAGGTGAGTTTCATGCGGTACAGCACAGCGTAGTCATTGTTGCTGGTAAGCGCGTAATCAACATCAACAGGGTTGTTGCCTGCATCGTAGGTTATTTTAGTGGTCCAATTGAGCGCGTAAACACCTGAAATTGTTTTTGTGTATGAATCAAAGCGATCGGCTTTTCCGGCAGCATTGTAGTAAATGCTATCAACCATAACAGTTGTTTGAGTTAACGTATTACCGTCATAAAAACTATCTACGTGGTTATAATAAGTTAGTTTGCCACCGGCATTGTAACCGGTTTGGTAAATCCATTTTACCCTGAAATGAAGCGTATCAACAGAAGTGGCTTTTGACCAGGCAGTGAGGAGTTTTCCTGCACCATCGTAAGTTGTAGTGCCTTCGCTCCAGCTTTGGCGAACCAATGTTCCGCTGTTGTTATAAAAATTTTCACTGAAGAGCACGTCTCCTTTGCTGTTGGTTGTAACTACCTCTTTGGTATTATTCTGGTAGGAGCCGTTTGACCACAACTGACCCAAAGCAGTAAGTTTTCCATTTAGCAGAATAACCTGTTGTGCTTTTTGTAAAGGTGTGGTTAGGTCAGGTCCCGGGTAGAACTGAGCATGGCAAAACGAAGTAATAAGTCCTAAAGTTAAGAATAGTGTAGATTTTAATTTCATGTGATATGTTTAATTTTCTGCAATCTATGCGAAAGATTGTGAAAGCAGATACCACAAAATACGTATTTATCCAATTGGGGCATACAGCCGTCCGGTAGCAACGGGTGTATTTTTAGAGCGTATTTTTCAAATAATTTGCGCTATTTTTGTCCTCAAATTCATCCCTCGAGATATGTATAACGAACAATACAACAAGAAAGTAACCGAATTACGTAAACTGGTTAACTATGAAGTGCTTGATGTGCCCCGCATAGTGGAACTGATGAAAGAAATACGTGAAATAGTGAAGTCTGTAGGCGATCCATTGGTAGTAAAAACGCTGCGTTTGGTATACGAGAACATTGAAGAAAACGGCTCACTGGTAATGAACTACCTGGAGGATGAAGAAGACCTGACTAATCTGGAATACTTTGCTGATTTACTCAAAGACGCTAACAACAAGTATAACCGTCAGGAGATTGAAGACATTATGAAGACTTTGTTGGGATTACCACTGGAGTCTGACGAAGAGGAAGCAACTGCTTAATTCAACAGAGCACATGCTCCACAATCTCTCAGAGGGCCACTCACTTATCAACCAGTTTGTTGCTGAACTGAGGGATGTTTCTCGACAAACCGACCGTTTCCGTTTCCGTAAGCACATTGAACGTATAGGCGAAATTTGCGCCTACGAAGTAAGTAAAGCATTACCCTGGAAAACACAGGAAATCACCACTCCATTAGGAAAGAAACAAATGCCTGTATTGGCTGAACAGCCCGTATTAGCAACTATTCTGCGGGCAGGTTTACCTTTACATCACGGCATCAATAATTTTTTCAGTGATGCCGATAATTGTTTTATTTCAGCCTACCGTAACCACAAAGCCGATGGTAGTTTTGACATTGTAGTTGAATACCTGGCTGCCCCCGATTTAAATAACCGCATAGTAATTTTGGCCGACCCCATGCTGGCCACAGGTCAATCGGTAGTATTGGCTTATCAGGCCATGCTCAGGAACGGCACACCCCGCGAAGTGCACATTGTTAACCTTATCGGAAGTAAACAAGGGGTGGCCTATGTGCAGGAGCATTTACCCGATGCACACATTTGGATTGCAGCCATTGATGATGAGCTTGATGCACATGGATACATTGTTCCGGGTTTGGGCGATGCTGGCGACCTCAGCTTTGGCGAGAAGCTGTAATGGCTAAATACAAACACATTTTTTTCGATCTTGACCATACGTTGTGGGATTTTCACCGCAACTCAGAGGAGACACTACACTCACTGTTTTACGATTTTGAGTTGCACAAATTTGGTGTGCCACATCCTCAGCGATTTTTAGAAGTTTATACAGATATTAATCACAGATTATGGCAACAGTACCACAAAGGCGAAGTAAATAAAGCCCAGCTGCGTGATAACCGTTTTCGGAGCACCTTTAAAGCACTGGGTTTTGACGGAGACCATCTGGCTGATGCTTTTAGTGAACAGTACCTTTCTATAAGTCCCACAAAACCGCATTTAATTCCGAATGCCATTGAAGCATTGGAGTACCTGAGCGGGAGATATACCATGAGTATTATTACCAACGGGTTTGCCGAAGTGCAACACACCAAATTGAAATATTCAGGCATTGAAAAGTATTTCAATGATTTGATTATATCAGAAGAAATAGGTTGTCAGAAACCCGATGTGCGAATTTTTGAGTTTGCTGCTTTTAAGGCAGGCGTGCCTTTGTGGGAATGCCTGATGATTGGCGATAATGCAGATACCGATATAGCCGGAGCCAGAAATGCCGGAACAGATCAGGTATTTTTTAATCCGGAGAAAAAACCGCTTACCTTTGAGTGTACTTATCACATACATGATTTGGCTCAACTAATTCAACTGTTATGAGAAGAGTTTTTATTGCGTTGCTATTTGTTTTCGGATTTGGTGCTGTTCAGGCACAGTCTGCGGCAATTCCTGAAATTACTTTTGATCAGTTGCTGCAATACAAAACTCACACTACCGATACCATTTACGTCATCAACTTTTGGGCAACCTGGTGTAAACCCTGTGTGGAGGAATTGCCGGCTTTCGAAAAATTAAATCAGATGTACGGTGGGCGTTCCCGTGTTAAAGTATTGTTGGTTAACCTCGATTCAAAAAAGAACATGGACACCCGCATACTACCCTTTATACGGTCAAAAGAGTTAAAGTCGAAGGTGCTTTTTACGGATGTGGTAGAACTTAACCAACGGCTGGAGGAAATAGACCCGGCCTGGTCGGGTGCAATTCCGGCTACTTTGTTTTCAGGTAAAACCGCAGCAGCTAAATTTCTTTTTGAAGGACAAATGACATTCGAAGAACTGGATGTTAAAGTGAGGCAATTAATTAAAATAAAATGAAAAAAACATTCTTCAGCATACTGATTTGTACACTTACCTTTTTTGCCGCACTGGCTCAACAAGATGGTTATGCGGTGGGCGATACAGCCAAAGATTTCTCTTTGCTCAACATTAACGGAAAAGTGTTTTCACTTAATCAGTTGGCACAAGCTAAAGGGTACATTATTATTTTCACCTGTAACCACTGCCCTTTTAGCCAGGCGTATGAACAACGTATTATTGACTTAGATAAAAAATATGCACCGCTGGGTTATCCGGTGGTGGCCATTAACCCCAATGATCCCGTAGCAGAACCTGAAGACTCTTATCCAAACATGATTAAACGGGCTAAAGAAAAAGGGTATACTTTTCCTTACCTGTTGGACTCTACTCAGCAAACTGCAAAAACCTATGGAGCCAAAAGAACTCCGCATGTATATTTATTAAATAAAACAGCGGCAAATATTTTAAAGGTGGAATACATAGGGGCCATTG
>JAGPCK010000084.1 GCA_018058135.1 Bacteroidia bacterium
GCTGATTCTTAACTGAATCAGCCTTTGTTATTTTCCGGGTGTAAGATCTTCGAAAACTATTTTGTTGTACTCAATAAAGAACGAGCGCCCCTCTAAAGCCAGTTCGGTGCGCTCAAAAGCTAATCTGGTTTCGTCAAGAAGCAGATTAAGGTTGTTGTAACGGGCAGAAAAATGACCGATAATAAGTTGTTTTACATTGGCTGCCTTGGCAAATTTTCCGGCTTGCAGAGCTGTAGTGTGGTAGGTCTCCACTGCCCTGTCAACCAACTCATGTAAAAAAGTAGATTCATGGTACAGCAAATCACAGTCTTTAACATATTCAGCAAATGACAAGTCGAAAATTGTATCTGAACAATATCCGTACGAGCGTGGTGGCAAAGGTTCAATAGTTAGCTCGTCATTGCTGATAATCCTGCCATCAGGTAATACATAATCTTCCCCCGCTTTAAGTGCATCAAAAACTTCAAAGGGTACATTGTAATGTTTACAGCGCTCTGCATTTATCTTGCGGGGTAGTTCTTTTTCCCTGAACAAAAAACCGCAGGTGGGGATACGGTGCCTGAGCGGAAAACTGAATATTTCCAGTTCGTCATTTTCAAAAAGCAATTCTTTTTTTTCATTTCCGGTTATGATGAAATGAATTTTAAAACGCAGCTCTGTGGAGGAACACCTGAACTGCACCTCCAGTATTTCACTCAATCCTGCCGGTCCATATATGTATAAATCTTCCGTACGGTGATGAAAATTCATGGTATAAATGAGGGCCGTTAAACCCAGGTAATGGTCGGCATGCAAGTGGCTGATGAATATGTGGTTGATTTTGCTCTGCTTCAGTTTGTAACGCAGCATTTGAATCTGTGTACCTTCTCCGCAATCAAGCAACATACAATGGTCGCGCAGGTTAAGGTATTGCGCACTGGGGTGACGGGTTGTAGTAGGTGTGGCAGAACTACTGCCCAGTATGGTAACTTCTATCGGCATTATTGAACCAACAGCCTTGCTCTTAAAATTATACCATTTACACGAGTTGCAACCAAGTATAAACCATGAGGAACACCATCCAATGAGAGTGTAACTGTATTGGAACCGTTGTTCACATTTACCCGTGCTTGTTTCACCACCCGTCCGTGCATATCAAGCAGCGTCAAAAGTGTTTGCTGTGAGCGTTCTGCCTGAATAGAGACATTCACCATACGACTCGCGGGGTTAGGATATAATACTAATCCCTGATTACCCCTGCCTGCCAGTATATCTTCAACACCTACAGGTTGGTCAACTACTAAATCTAGTGTATTGGAAAACGTTCTGGTTACCGGAGGGACAAAAGGAATGGGTGATTTTAATTTAACCATCACACTCACATTTAGAGTGTACATACCTGCTGAACCTGCACCCAATGGCGCGGTAAGAACAGCACACCCATTTGCATTTCCTTTGTAGCCGCAAGTAGGTTTATTACATTGGTAATTCATTCCTGCGGGGCCTCCTGCAATAGAAAGTATATACAATGAATCCACTGTAAAGCCTGTAGTATCTTTAGGCACCTTAAATTGAATCACCTGATTGTAAGGAACCCCTTCCTGTCCGTTGGGTAAATTACGCGGGTAAATGCCCGAGTAAGTAATGCCGGCATCGGGTGTACATTGGCTGAATGCAGCTACTGCAGTAACCAGAAAAACAACGGCAAGAAGAATTTTTTTCATGTGGTTCTATTCATTATCCGGATCAAGAAAATGGCGCTCCAGTTGGTCCATAAAAGCGAAATCAATCGCCTCAATATCGGTGGGAATAAGGGTAAGATCGGAGTCTTTTAACTCTCTGAAGATGCTCTCCTGAAGCTCGGTAATGATCAGCATACCGTTCATGTCTTTCAGCGCTTTTTCCAGCGCTTTCAATACAATATAACCGTCTTCAGTGCACATAAACACATTCGACAGGTTCAGGATTACAAACTTATTGGCATCGGCCAGATTGCGTAATAACTCTTGTTTAAACGCCTTCCCCGAAACCCCATCCAGCTTTTCCAACAATGGTTTCACCAACGTGTGGTGTTCTTGTTTATCAATAGTATAGTTCATACCTCACAAAGTTTTGAAAATTTACCGAAAATCAAACAGTATTTTAGCGGGCAAAAATAGAACATTAAAAATTATTACCCACTGCTAATCAGTAAAAAATGAAAAAAACTGCGATAATCACCGGTGCATCGGCCGGAATCGGGGAAGCTTGTGCGCGCTTTTTGGCCCAACAGGGATACCAATTGATACTTTGTGCCCGCAGAAGCGACCGATTGGAAAAACTTGCACTGGAACTGAAAGATACCTACCAAACCCCTACCCTATGCATAACCTTGGATGTGCGTAATCGCCAAGAGGTTGAAAAAGTTTTTTCGACCCTGCCCGCAGGCTGGAATGAACCCGATGTATTGATTAATAATGCAGGCCTGGCCTCCGGACTGGCCTCTATTGAAAATGGCGATATTGACGACTGGGACATTATGATTGATACCAACATCAAAGGACTGCTTTATGTTACCCGCAACGTTGTACCCCTTATGATACCCCGCGCCAGCGGACACATCATCAACATCGGTTCCATTGCCGGCAAAGAAGTTTATGCCAATGGTAACGTGTACTGTAGTACCAAACACGCTGTAGATGCGCTCAACCGCGGCATGCGCATTGATCTCGCAAAATATCCCATAAAAGTTTCAGCTGTACACCCGGGTGCGGTGGAAACTGAATTTTCAATAGTACGTTTTAAAGGTGATGCTGAACGTGCTTCTAAAGTATATGAAGGTTTTGAAAATCTGGTAGCTGCTGATGTGGCTGATGCTGTTGGCTACATTTTATCACGCCCTGCACATGTAAACATTAACGACCTGGTGATTATGCCTACCGCGCAGCCCTGTGCCGGAGTAATTCACCGCAATTAATGTTCGCTTCACAGCGAGTACATCATTGATTAATGTTTACCCGGAAGAAAAAGCAGCTACTTTTCCTACTATCTCATTGAAGGAAGCAGAAAGTAATTTTTGTGAGTTTATATTTCTCTGAACTTATATCCCACTCCGCGAACTGAGTCAATGTATTGCGGGTTCTTAGGGTCTTTTTCAAAATGTTTACGTAACATCAATATGAAGTTATCGATGGTTCGTGTAGAAGGAAACACGTTGTATCCCCAAACGCTCTGAAGAATTTTTTCCCGACTAACCACCTCGTTTTTATTATCAATAAGCAGTTTGAGCAACATCACCTCTTTTTTGGTGAGTTGGAAATTGCCTTGTGTACCGTGAGCCTCATAACTTTCAAAATTGATCCAGTTCTTTCCGAAATGATAAATGACGGGAGTTTTACTTTCCTGTCCGCTGATGCGGGCACTTTTTTCAATGAGTTTGTTTACACGTAAAATAAGTTCTTCGAGGTTAAAAGGTTTAGTGAGGTAATCGTCTCCACCTTTTTTAAGTCCCAGCACCCGGTCATCACCACTGTTTTTCGCAGAGAGAAAAAGAATAGGCACCTCAGTATTTTGCAAGCGGATACTTTCACATACGGTAATGCCGTCCATCTCGGGCAACATAATGTCAAGTATAATCAGATCGAAACTCTCTTCTTTAAATTTCCTTAACGCAGCGGCACCATTCTGAACGGCCACCACTTTGTAGCCCTCCAATTCCAGGTTCAGTTTAACCGGCTCCAGAATGTGCTCTTCATCCTCTACCAATAATATACGTTCGTTGCTCATATTAGAATTTTACAGTGAATATGGTACCCTCATTCAAATTACTCTTCAGTTGTATTTGTGCCTGGTGCTTATCCAACACCTGTTTTACAATAAATAGGCCCAGGCCTGTGCCTTTTGTTTTACGGGTACTTTCATTGCCTACCCTGTAAAATTTATTAAACACTTTACTTTGTTCAGCGGGCGAAATCCCGCTACCGTTATCTTCTACTGTAAGCAAAGGTTTATTCATTTCTTTCCGAAGATTCACGCGCACTTCAGCTCCATCAGGGCGGGCATACTTAAAAGCATTTTCTATCAGGTTGCTGATAGCCAAGGTAAGTGTGAACCTGTCGGCATCTATAAAAATATCCTGTTCAACGGAAAGTTTTAATGCCGCTTTACTGGCAAATACATTTCCCAGTTTTTTAGCTATTTCCTCCACCAGTTGTGAGAGGTTGATGTTCTCTTTGGTAAAGCGATAACTTTTACCATCAATTTGTGCAGCTACCAAAACGTTCTCCACTAAATCATTGAGCCGGTCGGTTTCACTTACAGCATTGTGCAGCATCTTTTCTTTTTGCTCTTTATCCAGCTCCCGTTTCTGTAAAGTTTGAAGGTACAGTTTAACTGCAGCCAGAGGTGTTTTTAACTCATGCGTTACGGAGAGTAAAAAATTTTGCTGCTGCTTGTTGAGCTCAATGCGTTGAGCAAAACTGCGGTAAATCCATACCAGTCCCCACAATAACAACAGTACAAATACGGCACCTTCTGAAACATACATTTTAATCCTACGTTCCAACTTATCATCCACCTCTTGTATTACCTCATCTTTAGGAGCCAATGCATATTCTTCAAACGATTCGCTTTGCGGAACATAAACGGCCACATACATGGGATGATTGCGGGCCACATATTGTTTCACCTGAGTGGAATCCTGAACAACTGACTGCGAAATCTGGTTTATAATGTCGGCATTTACCTTATAAGCATTTGTATAAATGAGTTGTATCTCGTCCTCATGCATTTGTTTGCTATTGCGTATAGAGGAGTATGTAAGCCAACTGAATGCGGCCAGAATGTATAAGGCTAAAACGAAAAAGATAAGGGTGGGTTTCAAAACATTTCAAATTTGGGCTAAATTACATCAAAATAGCAAGAAGTAATTGTCAGGTTTGTGTCTGAATTGTGACCGATAAGTGAAAACAAAATTTAGTATCCTATAACAAAACAATATATTTGTGAAAAGAAAACATGAAAACACTCTTTATAAGTATACTTCTGTTTGCCTGCACCAGCGCCTACTCACAAAATAGTGTACATTTTTGTGGTAAAGATTCTCTTGTAACATTAGCGCATTTAAAGCAATGCAAAAAACTCGCTTATAAAGACGATGACAATAAAGTTATTCTATCGTTCGAGATAACTTTGCTTTACACTACAGGTGCAGCAACAATGTTTGCCTGCAAAGGCAACCTGCTTTCCAATGAATTTCTGGCACACATTCAACAAAAATCCACTGCACGTATGTTTTACATTAGCCTAAGTAAGGTAAAAGATAAAACTACCGGCAAACTACTGCCCCCTGAAACAAAGGATATCATTTTCAGGATTCAACCTGACTAGAAAATTTAAAACTATATTACTAAACTAAAAATATTACTCATGAAATTATTTGTATTGCTTTTTACTTTTTGCACTCTGCCTTTTCTTTCTCTGGCACAAAATGAGTTCAACTTCTGCGGCCATACAAAAAGCATTTCTTATGCAGAGCTCAAAAAATGTCCTCGTCTAGCTATAGGTAATGATAGTATTTACAAGATCACCTTTTTTACAATTTCATATCACCTCTATGGTCTGGATTATTCTGAGGTTCATACAAATGGAATAATTAAACAGGAAACGATTGCCACATTTGAACGACATAAAGTAAAAAGCTTCACCATAGAAAATGCAAGAGTCAATGCAAAAGGATTTGACACTAACTATGTAAAAATGAAGCGCGTAACTATTGAGTTGACACCTACTATTCTTATACCACTAAACAAGTGAAAATGACATCACTTTCATTCGAGATAACTTTGCTTTACACTACCTACAAGCATAGCAACAGCGTTTTCCTGAAAAGGCAACTTGCTTTACATGAATTTCTGGCCGAAATTCAACAAAAATCCACGCACGTATCTTTTACATTGCCTGAGCAAGGTAAAAGATAAAACTACCGGCAAACTATTACCCCAAGAAACAAAGGATATCACTTTCAAGATTCAACCTGAATAGAAAATTACTCAACTAAAAATATTACTCATGAAATTATTTGTATTGCTTTTTACTTTTTGCACTCTGCCTTTTGTTACTTTAGCACAAGAGTTTAACTTTTGCGGCCATACAAAAAGCATTTCTTATGCAGAGCTCAAAAAATGCCCACGTCTGGTTATGGGTAATGATAGCGTATACAAGGTTGCTTCTATAGTCATTAGATACGAATTAAATGGCGAAGACCATACCGATATTCTATCTGGGGGAATAATAAAACAAGAAATCATTGACACATTTGAACGCCATAGAATAAAAAATTTCACTATAGAACTTGTAAGAGCACGTGCTAAAGGTTTTGAGCATCCTCTGGTAGTAAAAATGAAGCCCGTAACTATTGAGTTAACCCACTAATAACTTGTTATTCTTTTAATGACAAAATGAGAAATAAATATTCAGCGGATTTTCCCAAATTTCTCATGTCGAGCAGCTTTATAGCAATCAAATGGACTCTAATAATTCCGATTTGAGCCAAATTACATCAAAATAGCAAGAATTGACCGTCAAACGAGATTCAAAAATAGTCAGCGTCCTCTTTTCTTATTTAAGTATTCCGGAAAGAAATTCAACTGTACCAACTTTCTTCCACACCTGTGTAGCCCAGATGCAACCTACAACCATACCTAACGCACCAAATAAAAGCATTAATAACCAACCTACGTTATTCGGGAATGCCAAATAAAATAAGCCGCCAATAAGAAATCCGACTAAGGTTGGGGAAAGGGCTATGCATATCCACCCGACTATTTCAAAAACGAAATCGAAAAATTTCATGTATACGAATATAAACTCATTTACTACTCCCCCAATTTCCAAAAAAACTTTAAGTTCGTACATATTAATTTCAACCTATGAAAGCATTACTATTTACATGCGTGCTGTGGTTACTGTCAACTATATCATTTGCACAACAACACCTCCCCGACTCTTTTGTAAAAGCGTTTCAATCGAAAACAACCTGGAGTGAGAAAAGTGACCCAAAGACCACTATCTCCATGAAGAAACTGCGTACAATTATTAGTCAAAAAGATAAAAATAATCATGCTGAAATTAAGCGGACAATAAGAGCCAGAAGCGGGATAACCAAGGTATACTACCATGACCGGCAAAACCAAATTTATGCTATTTACTTAAAAGAT
>JAGPCK010000085.1 GCA_018058135.1 Bacteroidia bacterium
AATCGTTGAGTAACGCCTGCGTTTGAAACACCATGGTATCTGAAGCATAGTTAAGGTATTTTTCTATACCGTTTGCTGTTTTGATAACCTGATATCCTATCCATGTGGCTTTATTTTTTACAAAGCAATCGTTACGATAGGGGTTAACCGTAGGTGTTTTGTTGAACTCATAGCGGATTGTTTCAACTGAAAGCGTATCAGCCTTAATCAGGTTTAGTCTGTGAAGAGTATGCCTGTAGTCTTCCGCCAGATAAAAATTGATGCCGGTGTTTTTTACAGTTGACCAAGGTTGTGCCATTGCAAACTTGAAGCACAGTAGCAGAAAAAAAGTCCAGATGAAATGTTTCATAATATTAACAATGAATCAAAAGTAGAAGAATTCTCCGTGCTTAAAAGTGGATTGGTCGAAATTTATTCAAGCACCTCACGTAAAATGTGATGTGATTTTATCTCACCAATATTTAAATGATGTAGTTTGAAGTAAGTAATGAGAAGTTGCAGTAGTTCCTGTCGTTGTAAGGCTGTGGTGTTGAGCGAATGTGCTTCTGTGTGTTGCAAATCAAACAAAAGGGCAGAAAGCGGGTGCGGAATTTTATCAGCAATGTAGTCTACTTCTTTTCTGAACACTCCGTTCTCCATGTCAAACACTTCATTGTCGTTTACTTCTCCTTTGGGTTCAAAACCCAGGTAGCTGCTTAACTGTATCAGAAACCAACAGGGAAATAAAGAGACGGAACTCGTGCTTGTATCCAGATCAATAACGCATTGGTGTAGAAAACCAAATAAGGCCTCATCGGGTTCTTCGGTTACTATACATTTATTAATTACTTCCGACATAAACATGCCGATACTGGTTTTAATAAAATCGGTATGCAGGTGATGCAAGGCGGGTTGACAACGTATTTCTTTGATGTTTTGCAGATCAACCGTCTGTTTGTGGAAAGCCACAATTTCCAACAGGTTCAGGTTCATCAGTTGTGCCGGTTTAAAAGCGGCACTTTTGGTGTTTTTTCGCACACCTCTAACCATGTATGATTGCATCCCGAACTTCTCCGTGTAAAGTTTGGCAATGATGCTCGTTTCAGCATATTTAACTGTTCTGATCACTATGGCTCTTGAACTGAAAAGCATATATATCAGAGGTTGTTAAACCATGTAGAGTAGGGGTGTTGAAGAATATAGAGGTCAGACGAACTTAGCTGCTTGTGTGTATTGAATTTATTCAAAATTTCAGGTGTAATTTCTTTAGAATGGTGATTAGATTCGGCAAATTCTTCAAGCATTGTTTGCAATTCTTTTTCTCTTTGTTCAAACAAATAAAGTGCACTGTCATCAATTAAGGCATCAACAGATATACCCGTTTTATGGCTGTATTTTTTAATAAATTCCATCCAATTGTTGTCGGATGTTAGCTGTAAGGAGAAAATTGAAATGTGCTTATGTAGTTGTTGCAAAACAAAACCGGTTAAGAGTGAGTCATTCAGGTTTGGTTTATAAAGACGAATGTTTTTGTGTGTAAAAACCGGCTTTCCTACCAACTTGTTTATAATTGGTAAGTCAGGCAAACAGTCATCCCCGTTAGTCACCAGCCATTTTGCATTTCGGCTTAAGAACAGATGAAAAATTCTATTGATGTCTTTTTTTTTTGCAACCGTATATCCATGTTGGTTCATCAGGTATAGCGACACATCATAAGATGGATCACTTATAGAAACAACAAGGTCATTGTATTTTAACCCTGCGTTTTGAAGCAGGGGCCTTATTTCTGGTGTAGCAGCAAATGCATATTGATAAAAACTGCTTTCCTTGCTGTAAATATTTGCGATAATTCTGTTGCAATAACTGAAATGGATGATGATGGCAGATATACCTGCTATGAAGGCTATTTTTCTGGCAACAGTATTCTTTTTTGTGAAATTATTTATTCCGGTAGCTAAACTCAAAAGGAGGAAAAAAATCCACGGTAAGAGTGTGATGATATAGTAGTCATGGTACTCCATGGCAACAAACATCAGAAAGAAGAAAGAGACAGTGCCGGTAGCGAGTATAAAAGTACACCAAATTAACTGGCGGGGAATGTGTTTGTTCAGGAAAAGGATAACTATGTGCAGTGGAACAATAAGTGCAAGAAAATAGAGTGGATAATAATGGAGCAGTAAATTTGTTCTAAGGCTTTTCCAGATGGCAGAAACTTGTTCAATGTTCTGAGGGAGGCGGGTGCTTAAAGTAAAAAATTCAGAATGCACTGATGCATTAAGCCTTGAAGCATAACTGTACCAGATATAAGCAACTATCGCAGGCAGCAGAAGTGCGGTTAACATAAATCCCTTCTTCGAAATCAGATATTTTCTCTCAGGAGAAAGTAAGCGCAAAAAGTCTAGTACTACTAAAGCAATCATGGCTACAATACTTATGGCTGCTGAGGCCTTAATGAGTATAGCTATACAGGAAGTAATAAATATAATGAGCAGAAATAAAACTCTTGGTTGTGTTTGCCATTGCAGGAAATAGTACCAGGTAATAAGAACTATTCCCAGACTTGCGGGGTCAGGGTTGAAATTGGGGATGTAATACATCAATGTGGGAGAACTGAGCCACAAGAAAGAACAAAATAATGCTGTGGTTGTATCTCTTGTTATGCTTAAGGAAATTTTCCATGCAAAGAAAAAACCAATGCTAAACAATAGCATAACCAAAGTTCGATAATACGAGTCATTAAACCCCGCCACTTTATAAATGCATGCAACAGCGTATTGAATAATCGGAAATTCTGCGGCAGCTATGCCGGTTCCTCTCATTCGGTTGTGAATGTGCGGAACAAGGATGTTCATGTCTTCCTGATAAAAGTTGAGTGCAATGCTGGCACGGTCACATTGAGCAGATATATGTAATGCCTGCGGATGCAGTGGTATTGATTGCCACACCTTACCCGCCCCGAAAGCCAGAATTAAAAGGCAGAAGAATAATTGAACTTTGTATTTATCAGCAATAGCTTTGATTTCATTCATTAACGTATAAATAAAATTTTGCTCACCATGGTGTCACTGCCATCTTTGTTTGATGAGAACACCATGTACACTCCCGTTGATGCTTTTTGTCCGTTAAAATTTCTCCCGTTCCATGTTGCCATTCCTCCGTTAGAAGAAGTTTCATAAACCAAGAATCCGTTTATATCCGTGATTTTTACATTAGCTTTTTCCGGCAATCCGCGTATAGAAATTGTGCCGTTAAAGTCAGGCCTTACTGGGTTGGGATAAACAAATACGTTCCCGTGTTTATCAGCGCCTTCTGTTGCATCACCAAAATAAGAAATCAGCCCTTTATCGGTGGTCATTACTACTTCACCGCTCATCGGGTTAATGGCAATTTGCAGTACGTTGTTTGATATGAGTTCACTGTTGGTTTCGGTAAAATATTTAATTACCTGATTTCCGTCAGCTGAAATAAGCCACACCCCGTTTCTTGTGCCTATCCATTTACGGTTACCACCGTCAACTGTGATGCAATTGATAAATTCAGTTCCTAATAAGTAGGCTGCATTGCTGCCCGTACCAATAATTATTTGTTGAGCATCGGTTCCTTCAAAAACATCAGAGGGATTGTACAAAACAGCTAAACCGGCCTGTGTGCCAATCCATATTTCTCCGTCACGATCCTTGGCCACGCACATTACATCATTACTGGGCAAATTGCCTAAACCAGCACCTTGTCTCAACAGTCGGTGTTGGTCATCGCTCTTATCTGAAAGTGTACCGTTGTCATCGAACACCAATAGTCCGTTAGATCTTACTGCCACTATCCACTTTCGCCCTTCATCATCCAATTCAATATCCGTTAACGGGTATTGTGTATTTAATGTACTCCCGAAATTATAGTTGACCCATTGGCCTGATGAAGTGTAAACACTTAACGGAGATACGGCTCCGTAGTTGGATATCCATAGATTATTGTCCTTGTCAAATTTTAGTCCTGATACATTCAAAGGACGATTAGGGTCGTTGGGTGGACGACTCAGGCTACTGTTCATTTCATTGTAAGGTGTGGCTATTTTACTCGAAGGGTTAAATTCATACAACCCTCGACCAAAACTTCCCATAAACACGTTACCAGTAGCAGGGTTTACAGCAATAGAAACAATATCTGAAACGGTATCAAAACCGATAGGGCTAAAGTCTCGTGCACTAGTCCATTTACCGCTATTGTAGCGGTAAAATAAATTGAAGTTATAGCTCAGGTTCCAATTGCGTGCATTTCCTCCTGCTACCCAAATATCATCACCGTTTACTGACATAGCTGCAGCCGTATTTCCATCAGGGCCATTAGGGTAAATGCTCTCTTCCAATGAACCGGTTGTTGAATTGAAAGCATTTAATCCATTCTGTCTGAAGGTAAGGTAATACACCATTCCTCCGTTATCTGTTACCGCATCAATGGGCTCTAGTGTGAATGGGGAAAATAAATTACCATTGGCCCACAATATAGAGGTGGCATCCTGTTGGCTTATCACAAGATTGCCTGAGGTAATTTGAATGGAATAATTTCTGCGTTTTAAATTGTCTCTGAACGGTACCCACAAAATACCATTCCATACCTGAATTACCGAATCAATTTCCAGGTATAATTTGTTTTTGTAAGTAGCTGTGAGTTTACTTCCGGTATAAGGCAAAAAGGTATTCCAGTTATTATAATCTGCCAGATTTGGGTTGTTAACCGAAGCTCGTAATGTGCCGTTTTTGGTACATGCATAGAGGGAGTCATTAAATATGGTTGAAGTATAAACCTCCAACTGCTCTCCATTAGCGCCTATGTTGGTGTAAGAATCTTTTATTTCCTGATTTATCAGGTCAACCACAATTAATCCTAATGTTCCGGAGAGGTAGGCAAAATGTTCGTGAAAGCTGATGTGGTTAATACGCTTTACTCCCAGTACCTGTTTGCGTGCAATATCCGGAATGTTGTATACAAACCCATTACGAATAAGATCAATGTCACAATTTTCATACACAATCATCAGTATACCTAAGCTGTCATGATTTTTTAGGGTACTTACGGATAGCTGAGCAAGTCCGTTGCTTTTGCCAAGTGTTTCTACGCTTCGGTCAAACAGACTATAGGTGAAAATTCCACTCGGGCCGCCCACATATATTTTATTTTTATCGGCAGTTATTGACTTGGCGCTTTGATAAGGAAGGTGAGTTTTCCAGTTACCTGTTGCACCATTTTGTGCAAAGAGTTGCCCGGATGAGGCCAAAAATAAAAAGAAGAAAATGTGTTTTAATAAACGCATAGTTGTGCAATATAGGCAGTAAACGAAAAAAGTATGTGAATAGTTTAATGCGCTTCAAATATCCTAAAAGTACAGCATTCATACGCTATTTTAATTACTTTTGCGCAACTTTATGTGGGCTAAATTTGCAGCTTTTGTTTTACGTTATCGGGTAGGGTGCCTTGTTTTTGTAGGTATTTTTACCGTGGTAATGGGCTATTATGCATCTAAGGCTCAGCTCAGTTACAACATGGCCAAGGTGATTCCGGTAGATGATCCGGATTACCTGGAGTACCTCGATTTTAAAGGGAAGTTTGGTGAAGATGGTAATGTATTGGTTATCGGGGTTCGAAATAAGGACCTTTTTGAACTGGAATTTTTTAATGCCTGGTATGACTTAAATAACCAGATTGATAGTATTGAGGGGGTGCAGAATGTTCTGTCAGTTCCCCGTTTATATAACATTGTAAAAAACGATAGTCTCCGAAAGTTTGATGTGGTCCCGCTTATACCACACAAACCACAAACTCAGGCTGAGCTTGACAGTATTCGCATACAAATAGACAACCTCAAGTTCTACAAAGACTTATTGTATAATGCTGATTCGAACGTAACACTCATGGCCATTACGCTGGAGAAAGATAAACTCGATTCAAAGTTGCGTATAGCGCTGGTTAAGCAGATAGAAGAAAAAGCCAAAGCCTTTGGTGAGCAGTTCCACAGCCAGATGCACTTTTCGGGGTTACCTTACATCCGAACCGTGTATTCTACCAAAGTAGCGAAAGAGTTGCAGATGTTTACGTTGCTGGCCATGCTGGTTACCGCGATTATGATGCTGCTGTTTTTCCGCTCGTTTGCAGCCATGTTTTATTCCATGGTGGTGGTAGGCATTTGTGTGGTGGCTACTATGGCACTCATCCCGCTTTTCGGGTTTCGCATTTCATTACTTACAGGTTTAGTGCCGCCACTTATTGTGGTTACATCAATTCAAAACTGTATTTATCTGCTCAATGTCTACCACTTTGAGTTCAGGATTCACCGCAATAAAATCAAAGCACTTACCAGAGTACTTACCAAAATTGGCTTGGCATCTTTCCTTACCAATCTTACCACAGCCGTAGGTTTTGGGGTGTTCAGTTTCTCCGGTAGTGTGGTGATGGATGAGTTTTCATTGGTATCGGCTGTGGCTATCATGATTAGTTTTGTGATATCCATGATTGTTATTCCGGCTGTGTTCAGCATGTTGCCCGACCCTACCTTCAAACAAACCAAACACCTGGAAAATAAAGCCCTGCAAAAATTTGTTGATTCCATTAGCTATTCTGTGGTTCATCACCGCAAAACCATATACAGTATTACCATTGTAGTGCTGATTATTTCGTTTATCGGTATTTTTAAAGTAAAAAGTATCGGATACATGGTTGATGATATTCCTCACCGTGATCCGGTGTATACCGACCTGGTGTTTTTTGAGCAGCACTTTAAGGGAGTAATGCCCTTTGAAATATCCATTGATACGCACAAAAAACGAGGTGTACAACGAGTGCAGGTGTTGCAAAAAATTGAAGAGTTGCAAAATGTGCTGGCTACTTATCCTGAATTGTCCCGTTCCTTATCGGTGGCCGATATGATGAAGTTTTCCAATCAGGCATTTTACCGTGGAAATCCTGCCCGTTACCGTTTGCCCAATGAGCAGGAAAAAAGTTTTATCCTGTCGTATGTAAACAAATCTAGGAGCAATAGTGCTACCAGCAGCAGTGTTACCCGCTCACTTATGGACAGCAATGCTCAGGT
>JAGPCK010000039.1 GCA_018058135.1 Bacteroidia bacterium
TGTATACATTTACTTTTACATCGCTGGCATTGTCTAATCTGAATGCGATGTTAGTAGTACCGTTACTTGGGTTAGGGAATACGCCAAAAGCTCCGTCATTGTCTTTGTTCTCTTCTACTGAAAGAATGGTACCCAATGACCAGGCTGATTGCAATACATATTTGTTGGCATCATTTTGTACAAATACCACAACGGTTAAATCAGAGAATTCTTCTACTGAATGTTCTGTGGCAGGTTTAATAATGTTAGCAGCTTGTCCGTTGGCCGGTAAACGGTAAGGGCCGGGGAAATTATAGCTGAACGTTTTGGTTTGCTCTACGTTTTTGGCTAATGAAGTAAGGGTAGTACCGTTGGCATTAGGAAGCATTTTTTTCATTACGTTCTCAAACTCTGTTTCTCCGTTTGTTGCTGTGTTGTTAAAGGTTTGTTTTTCAATAACAGCAACGTGCAGTTTTAATCCGGTAGGGTTGTTATCGGTAAGTGGTTTCACTTTTACACTTACATTCACTTTGTTCCAGTTAATGGTATGGGTAGAAGAAAGTTCAATAAAGGAGGGTTTTACCTGATACTGGTCAAGCAGTGTGGTGTTGTAACCGCTGGGGTTAGCGTTCCATTGTCCGTCAACCTGTAAACGAGGGATACTGTTTACACCATAATAGCTGTGACGTGTTCCTGCTTCTGCACTGTAATAAGGGTCTCCGTTGCCGGGGTAGTTCATTTGGTATTTCACAACGGTAATTTTATCGCTTCTTACCGGAAATACATTGGTCTCCAGGTTAATGTTTCCCGGGCGGCAAGGTCCGCAAGAAGATGAGGTAAATACCTCATGTAATGCTTTGCGTTCTACAAAAGCATCTACCACTTCTACTTGTTTAGTAACTTCATCATTGGTTAAATTCTCATCAATATTGCCGTTTACGTTAGTGGCCCAGGCTTTAATGGTATAAACACCAATAGCAGAAGGAGTCCAAGTGCTGCTATGAGCAAATGTATAAGTGGCAAATTTTGCAATGTTTACTCCGGTTATGTTTTGAGTAACAGTTGTTCCGTTATTGATGGTGTAGTTTAAAGTAAAGCCAGTAACGGTTTGTGAACCAGTATTGCGTAAAACACCTTTTATCTGGAAAGGTGCAGTATTTAAAATAAGATAATCATCTACAGTAATAGATTTACCTTCTAAGTCACTGGCTGGTTGAGTGCCGGGGATAAATGTATAGTATCCGTTGTCAATAGCTGTGGCATCTGTAGTTGCAATGCTGGCAAGGTTAGGTGAACCGGTAACAGAAGTGGCCGTTGTTGAGTTTATTTGTACGCCAATAGACAATTTAGCTGCTGAACCCGCATAACGCTGGTCAACAATATAGATTTTGTTGCTTGTCTCTTCCAGTACAATAGACCAGAAGCAGAAACCTGTTGCACCTGCAGTGATGGCATTGTATGCGCTGAAGGTAAGCCAGTATTGTCTGTTAGGAGCTGTTCCAAAAGTTTTGCTTACGATGTTGGCATAGGCACTGTTGTTACCTGCAGTTTGCAATCCCAAAATACATACAGAATTATCAGGAATGGTAGATGAAGGTAATGCTACACTGGCATAAGCAGGCGCAGCAGTGGAGGCTGCAGCAGCTGAGAAAGTAAGTACTCCTGAGCTGGAGATGGAGAATGAATCCTGTGCATTGCCATTAAAATTGAATGCAAAAGGAAGTTTGCCTTTACCCCATGCCGGAGTAGTTTTGTTACCGGCCAAAACGGTTGTCCAGCCTGCGCTGATACCACCACCTACGGGATACTCCACATCAGCATTGTTTAAACCACCCGGGTTTTTCTTTGCATCAGTGTAGGGAACATAGTAGTACTGCGCAAAGGAGGTTGCCATTGCGAATACCGACAAAAAGCTTGTAATTAATTTTTTCATTCTATTTCTGTTTGTTTAGTCAAAGCTATTAAAGAATTTTATAAATACATCACAATTTTTTCTTTTGGGGCATTATTATTTAATGTACCGGGGGAGACATAAAAAAGAAAGGCCACCCCAAGGGCGGCCTTTCTGAATAATATCAAGGGTGTAACTTAGTTTTTGTTGAATGATTTGGTGATGGTTTTGTTGCCGTCATACATTCTAACAATGTACATGCCTTTAGGTAAGTCTTCGATGTTCACCGAGGTGATAAAGGTGTTGTGCGAGAAGGATTTTACCTTATTGCCAATAATGTTATAGATTTCACCTCTAACAGGGTTTTTTGCGTCATAACGGAAGTTGATTTCTGTTTGGGCCGGGTTAGGGTAAAAAGACAATTCTTTGGAAGATACTGCCCTTGATGAAACGGCCCAGGTTTCAGCATTGTAATATATAGTATCACCCATACTGCGCTTGCCTACAGCATAGATATATATTTTTGCTGTAGTACTGCCATAATTAGTATTAGGGTTAAACTGCATATAAAGTATGTTGGAGTCACCTGTTTTTAATTCAAAGGTGCTGCTGTCTACTGCATCAGACCAGCAGGTAATGGGGTCACAAATTTGTGATGTCCAACCGGAGGGTAAGTTTTGAAAACGTATCCAGGTAAACATAGAGTCTGTTGTAGAGTTGTTTTTTATCTTACCGTCACATTTAATAATGCCATCTTTTGAACCACGGCCATTAGAAGGATTGGGGGTAATAGAAAATTGCGCAAAACTTGCCCCTGTTACTAAAAGTGTGGCAATAGCGAAAAGTAATTTTTTAGTCATGATCTTTTATTTTTTACAAAGTTAACAATTCACAGAAGTTTATTTGCTTTGCATGATACAAAAATTGTGCAAATGGTTGCCCGAAGACCAATATTTTCCGTTCAGCTTACACCTGAAGAAGTAAATACAACCGCTGCCAAGCTGCAGCTGTGGGCGGCTTCTTTTCACCCAGCTGTGGTGTTAAACAGCAATGGTAAAGGAGCAACGGCCGGGCATCATAGCTGGGAGATACTGGTTGCAGCGGGAGAAAGCACCCGAGTATTTACCGAAGCTGATGCCTTTACTGCGGTAAAAGAGTACCGCGAACGGAAAAAGGACTGGCTGTTTGGTTACTGGGGCTACGATTTGAAAAACACCGTTGAACCGGGACTCCATTCCACGCATCCCGATAAAACTGGTTTCCCCGATAGTTTTTTCTTTGAACCCCTGCATGTAGCGGGCATCGACTCTCATAACTGCCTGCATATTTTTACGTATGCTGAGCAGGCCGAGGAATTGTGGCAGCACATACAAACACTTCAGGTTACGGAAACCACTGCTATACCTGAGACGGGTGAATTGAAAGCAACAGTAAGCAGGGAACTCTACCTCAGTCAGGTACAAAGTATCATTCAGCATATTGTGGAAGGTGATGTGTACGAACTGAATTATTGCATGGAATTTTATGCTGAACAGGCCCGACTTAACCCGTTCAGTACTTTTCAGCACTTATGCCGAATTTCCCCGGTTCCTTTTGCAGCCTACCTTCAGGTTGATTCCTGCTACCTGATGTGTGCCAGCCCTGAACGTTTTTTGCGCAAAGAGGGAAGAAAACTTATATCTCAACCCATAAAAGGCACTGTTCGCAGGGGTGGAAACAGGGAGCAGGACGAGCAACTGAAGCAGGAGTTGCTGCACTCTGAGAAAGAACGGGCTGAAAACATGATGATTGTTGATTTGGTGCGCAATGATTTATCCCGTTCATGTACCCCTGGAACTGTAGCAGTAGATGAATTTTTCGGAATTTACACATTCCCTCAGGTTCACCAGATGATATCAACGGTTAGCGGTCAAATTCGGGAGGAAGTGAATACCGTTGACAGTATCCGCAATGCTTTTCCCATGGGATCAATGACCGGAGCACCCAAAATAAGGGCCATGCAGTTGATAGAGCAATATGAACAAACCAAAAGAGGACTGTACTCAGGGGCTGTGGGTTACTTTAGTCCTGAAGATGATTTTGATTTTAACGTAGTGATTCGCAGTATTTTATATAACAGTGAAAAAGAATTGCTCTCCTTTGAAGTGGGCAGTGCCATTACCTATGACTCTGATCCTGAGGCAGAATATACAGAATGCTTGCTCAAAGCGAAGGCTATACGTAAAGTGTTGGGTAAAGAAGATTGATAAAGGAATTTTGAGGAAAACGTTGATGAAATAAAAATTTCGTTTACCTTTGCACCTCAATTTTTAGACAACATACGTATGGACTTAATTAAATTGGTTGAAACCGAATTCTTAGAAGGAAAGAAATTCCCCGAGTTTAAAGCCGGTGATACTGTTACCGTTTCTTATAAAATTAAAGAAGGTGCTAAAGAGCGTATACAGCTGTTTCAAGGTGTTGTATTACAACGCAGAAACTCAGGTATGTCTTCCACTTTCACCGTACGTAAAATGTCAAACGGTGTAGGTGTTGAACGTATTTTCCCCTTGTTCAGCCCGAACATTGACAAAATTGAATTAAACATGCGTGGTAAAGTCAGAAGAGCTCGTTTGTTCTACTTACGTGAACTTACCGGTAAAAAGGCCCGCATCAAAGAGAAAAGAGGTTGATTTTTCTTATATTCAAACAGCCCTGGCCTTCCAAGCCGGGGCTTTTTGTTTTGTGCCTGTTTTGAACTTACAGCCGTTTACATTTCTCTTTCCAATTGACCCATTACAGTTTATTTTCGCAGCATTAACCATCAACAGCATAATTACCACATGGAACTCCCTAAAACGTATTCCCCCGCAGATGTAGAAGACAAATGGTACGCCTACTGGCTACAGCAGAATTATTTCCATGCTGAGCCCGATAACCGGGAACCGTTTACCATAGTCATTCCTCCGCCAAACGTTACCGGGGTGTTACACATGGGGCATATGCTCAACAACACCATTCAGGATGTACTGATACGTAAAGCACGTATGCAGGGTAAAAACGCTTGCTGGGTGCCGGGTACCGACCATGCCTCTATTGCCACCGAAGCTAAAGTGGTGCAGATGCTGCGGGAAAAAGGGATAAAAAAATCTGACCTTTCCCGTGAGGAGTTTTTGAAACACGCCTGGAGTTGGAAAGAAAAATACGGGGGAATTATTCTGGAGCAGTTGAAAAAACTGGGTGCCAGTTGCGATTGGCAACGTACGCGTTTTACCATGGACCCTTCCATGAGTGAAGCTGTTACAGATGTGTTCATCGACCTGTACAAGAAAGGACTTATTTACCGCGGACTTCGCATGGTGAATTGGGATCCGCAGGGCAAAACGGCTTTGAGTGATGAGGAGGTAATTTTTAAAGAGGTTAATTCGAAGCTGTATTACATCAGGTATTTTCTTGCTGATAGTACGGATAAATTTCTGGTGATTGCCACCACACGTCCGGAAACTATTTTGGCCGACACGGCCATATGTATAAATCCGAATGACGAACGCTTCAAACAGCTGGTAGGAAAAAAAGTACGCGTACCGTTTATCAACCGCGAAATTCCGGTAATTGCTGATGAATACGTGGATATGGAATTTGGTACGGGTTGTTTAAAAGTAACACCTGCTCATGACCGTAACGACTATGAGTTGGGAACAAAATACAACCTGCCCGTTATTGATATACTTGATGAACAGGCTTCCCTGAATGAGAAGGCAGAAGATGCCCGTTACATAGGCAAAGATCGTTTTGAGGTACGCAAACAAATTGCGCTTGACCTTGAAGCAGCCGGGCATATAGAAAAAATTGAAGAGTACAAAAATCAGGTAGGTACCAGCGAACGCACCGGTGCAGTAATTGAACCCCGCCTGAGCTTGCAATGGTTTGTCGATATGAAGGCTTTCATTGCACGCAACCCGCAGGTATTGGATGCGGTGATGAGTGATGAAATTAAGTTTCATCCGGCCAAGATGAAAAATACCTACAAACATTGGATCGATAACATTAAAGACTGGTGCATCTCTCGTCAGTTATGGTGGGGGCAGCGTATACCGGCCTGGTACAATGCGCAGGGAGATTTTGTTGTAGCTAAAACGGCAGAGGAAGCTCTGGCTTTGTTTAGTGCAAAAGGAGAGCCGTTAACTGCTGCCCAAATCAAGCAAGATGATGATGTGGTAGATACTTGGTTCAGTTCCTGGTTATGGCCCGTTACGGTATTTGATGGCTTGCCTTCAGGTGATCTTTCGAAAGAAAATGTAAAGGCCAGCCGTAATGCTGATATTAAATATTTCTATCCCACCAATGATCTGGTAACGGCTCCGGAGATTATGTTCTTCTGGGTGGCACGTATGATTATGGCCGGGTATGAGTGGATGGGCGAAAAGCCTTTCAGCAATGTATACTACACCGGTATTGTACGTGATAAACAGCGGAGAAAAATGAGTAAGAGTTTGGGTAACTCACCCGACCCGCTCGATTTGATTGCCCTGCACGGTGCTGATGCAGTGCGCATGGGTATGCTGCTGTGTTCGCCAGCGGGTAATGATATTTTGTATGATGAATCACTGGTTGAACAGGGTCGAAATTTCAGCAACAAACTCTGGAATGCTTTCCGTTTGGTAAAAGGTTGGGAAGTAAAACCCGACAGTGAGTTTACAGCTGATATATTAGAAAGCAATCAGCTTTCAGCGCAATGGTTCGAAGGCCGTTTGAATGATAACTTAAAAGACATTGAAGAGAAATTCAGCGATTACCGTTTGAGTGAGGCCTTGATGAATACCTACAAACTTATCTGGGACGATTTCTGTTCCTGGTACCTCGAAATGGTGAAGCCCGCCTACCAGCAACCCATTAACCAAAGTACCTATGAGGCAACGGTAAATCATTTCGATACCTTGTTGCGTTTGTTGCATCCGTTTATGCCTTTTGTTACAGAAGAACTCTGGCAACACATGGGTGAGCGTAAAGCAGGAGAAAGTATTTGTATTGCTGCCTACCCTAAGAGCACCAACACGAAAGCAATGGATCTCTCCAGAGTGTTTGACTGCATTACACAAATCAGAAATTTAAGAAATGCAAAAGGCTTGAGTCCGAAGGAAGCTTTTGATGTTTCCATTCGTTCTGATGCACCGCAAGCGTATCAAACCTGTGAGTTTTTGATTAAGAAGCTGGCGAATGTTGTGCAAATACACTGGGTAACTGAAGCACCTGCTCAAACCATACTGGTACAGGTACACACGGATGAGGTGTATGTTCACCTGCAACTGGAAGTAGATGCCGTGGCTGAACGCGGCAAGATTGCTACTGAAATTGAGTACCTGCATGGTTTCCTCAAATCAGTAGATGCCAAACTCAGTAACGAAAAATTTGTGGCCAATGCCAAACCTGAGTTAGTAGAAAAGGAACGTCAGAAAAAAGCAGATGCCGAAGCCAAGATTCTTACTTTGCAAAAAAGTCTGGAATCACTTAATTAATTCAACTGAAATATGTACTTTGGTTTTCTGATACACTATGGCTGAAAACCAATTGCACACCATTCTTCAACAGTACTGGGGCTATTCGCAATTCCGACCCTTGCAGGAGGAGATTATTTCCTCTGTGCTATCCGGCAAAGATACCCTGGCATTGTTGCCTACAGGCGGTGGTAAATCCCTGTGTTTTCAGGTTCCGGCAATGGCTAAGGAAGGTTTGTGTCTGGTGGTTTCGCCCTTAATTGCCTTAATGAAAGATCAGGTAGATAACCTGCAAAAACGGGGCATTAAAGCGATTGCGGTATTCTCAGGTATGAGCTTTCGGGAAATTGACCGACTACTCGATAACTGTGTATACGGTGATGTGAAATTTCTTTATGTATCGCCTGAGCGATTGGCTACAGATATTTTTCGTGAACGTGTAAAACGCATGAACATTAATCTGCTGGCCATTGATGAAGCACATTGTATTTCACAGTGGGGATATGATTTCAGGCCTGAGTATTTGCAGATTGCAGAAGTAAGGGAACTGTTGCCCAAAGTACCTGTGATTGCTTTAACAGCCAGCGCAACGCAGGATGTGGTAGAAGATATTCAGGAGAAACTGAAGTTTAAAACAAAGAACGCTTTTCGAAAAAGTTTTGAGCGCACCAACCTGCATTACCATGTGCGACAGGTGGAAGACAAAGACCGCAAGCTGGTGGAGATATGCAAAAACATTAAAGGTACAGGATTGGTGTATGTGCGCAACCGCAGGTCAACCAAAGCCCTGGCACAGTTGCTCTACAAACATGGAGTAGCCGCAGATTTTTACCATGCAGGTTTGCAACACAAAGAGCGGGAGAAAAAACAACACGACTGGAAAAATAATAAAATCAGGGTGATGGTGTGTACCAATGCATTTGGTATGGGCATTGATAAACCCGATGTACGTTTTGTGGTGCATTATGAAGCGCCCGACAGTTTGGAAGCTTATTACCAGGAAGCAGGCAGGGCAGGGCGCGATGAGCAAAAATCATTTGCCATACTGTTATACAATGATGCGGATAAAACAGCCGCATTGCATAAACTGAAATTGAGTTTGCCCGATGAGGCTACCGTAAGACGCGTGTACCACCTGTTGGGTTCTTACCTCAACATTGCCGTGGGTGCGGCACAGTTTCAAACTTTTCCTTTTGACATAGCACAATTCAGTACTACGTATAAACTACCGCCTGCAACGGTGTACCATGCACTTAAAATTTTAGAACAGGATGCTTACATCCAACTGTCGGATGCTATTCATCAACCTTCGAAATTACATTTCAGGGTGAACAACATGCAGCTCTACCGTTTTCAGGTTGCCAATGCACAGTTTGATGCGTTTATCAAAATGTTGCTGCGTTTGTACGGAGGTATGTTTGATGAATATACCCAAATTCATGAAGACGATGTTGCCGCAAAAATGAAACTACCCGTTAAGCAGGTGATGAACTGGCTCAAGCAACTTCATCAGCAACAGGTGGTGGATTATATTGAAAGCAGTGATGCTCCCAGACTCACGTATTTAACTGAAAGACTGGACTCCGCTAATCTGGGAATTAACCGCAAACTCATGCATTTCAGGCATAAGGTAGCCACAGAGAAACTAACCACCATGCTCGACTTTGCTTCACAATACCGCAACTGCCGTAGTCGTTACCTGTTGCAGTATTTTAATGAACCCAATCAAAACTGGTGCAGGCAATGTGATGTGTGCTTAGCTTTGCACGAGACAGAACTGGATGAAAAAAGTTTTGAGCAGGCCCTCACAAAACTGGAAACACTGTTGCAACAACCACTCGATACACAACAAGTAGTTGCTGCCTTACCTTTGAAACCTGAGCAGGCTTTAAAATTAATTCAGCTGGCACAAGAGCATTTATTAATTCAACCGAATAAAAAAGGACAACTGGTGTGGAAGAAAAAAAGCGAATAGTTTGTACGGTAATCAATGATCTGGTGCACGACCAACGCATGCAGCGCATTTGTTCTTCGCTTGCGGGTGCAGGGTTTGAGGTGCTGCTGGTGGGCAGGGTTTTGCCCGCATCCAAGCCACTTACTGCAACCGCTTTTCAGCAAAAGAGGCTAACGTGTTTTTTCAACAAAGGCAAACTGTTTTATATGGAATACAACCTGCGCCTGTTTTTCTTTTTAATTTTTCAGCGGGTAGATATTCTTGCTCCGGTAGATGCAGATACGTTGGTCCCTTCTTTTTTAGTGAGCAGGTTACGTTCCAAAAAGATAGTGTATGATGCACATGAATATTTTTCTGAAGTACCTGAAGTGGCCCGCAGAAAAATGGTGCAACGTGTGTGGCTATGGGTAGAGCGCACCTTTTATCCTAAAGTAAAAACGAAGTATACGGTGAGTGAAACATTGGCTGCTGAAATGGGACTCAGGTTCGGTACAACTTTCAAAACCATCAGAAATGTACCGGTGTTGCAGGAACAGGCTACTGAAGTTGCCGCAAGCGAAAAGTTTATTTTGTACCAGGGTGCTCTCAACGAAGGCCGTGCGTTGGAGGAGCTGATAGCGGCTATGCCACAACTTCCCTTAAAGCTAAAACTGGCCGGGGAAGGAGACTTAAGCACTGCTTTGCGCGAACAGGTAAAGCAATTGCACTTACAGGATAAGGTAGAATTTTTGGGTTATGTAAACCCGCAGGAGTTGAAACAACTTACACAACAGGCTTTTTTAGGCTACAATTTATTGCACCATGCGGGGCAGAGTTACTACTATTCACTGAGCAATAAATTTTTTGATTACATGCATGCTGCAGTGCCCTCTCTCAATCCGCCTTTTCCGGAGTACAAGACCATACTTAACCACTATGCCACTGGAGTGGTATGTGAGGCTAAGATAGAAGCTATTGCCGCCTGTATCACTCAGCTTTTGGATGATGCAGCATTTTATGCTAACTTGCGCCAACAGTGTTTACAGGCATGTAAAGTGTACAACTGGCAACACGAAGAAAAAGCGTTGATTCAACTGTATGAAAACTGCTGAGAGGCATCTACATATTATCTCGTTTGATGTTCCGTATCCGGCTAACTATGGCGGGGTCATTGATGTGTTTTATAAAATCAAAGCACTTCACCAGTTGGGCATCAAGGTACACTTACACGCATTTCATTACGGGCGAAACGAATCGGAGGAGTTGAGTCAATTGTGCCACGAGGTGCATTATTACAAAAGACGCACGTATAAAAATCCCTTCATTGGTAAAACGCCTTACATCGTTAGTACACGCAATGATGATACACTGTTGCGCAATTTGCTGTATGATGATTACCCCATTTTATTTGAAGGCCTGCACACCACTTATCATTTGGCTGACAAGCTGCTGAAAGACCGCATTAAGGTAGTGCGCATGCACAACATTGAGCACCAGTACTACGCTAAACTGGAAGAGAGTGAACGTAGCTTTTTTAAGAAATATTTCTTTAAGGTAGAGTCGCAAAACCTTCGTTCGTATGAGAAAATTTTGCATCATGCGCAATTAATAGCGGCTATTTCTCCGGCTGATTTTGCTTACCTCAACAAAAAATTCAAAGGCGTTTTTTACCTGCCGGCTTTTCATTCCAATGAGCAGGTGCAAATTTCAACAGAAGATGAACCGTTTGTTTTGTACCACGGTAACCTGGGCGTAGGGGAGAATGATGTAGCAGCCAGGTTCCTGCTGCGCGAGGTGTTTAATGATCTGGATGTGCACCTGGTTATTGCGGGCAATAATCCTTCTGATGAGTTGATTAAACTGGTGGAAGAACGCAGTAACGTTACCATTCAACCTTCCTTAACTACTGCGCAAATTGATGCACTCATCAGCAAGGCGCATGTTAACTTGTTGCCTACTTTTCAGGCAACGGGCATTAAACTTAAATTGATTAATGCGTTGTACAAAGGGAAATTTTGTCTGGTGAATTCACTTATGGTAAAAAATACCGGACTGGAATCTTTGTGTATTGTTAAAGACAAACCTGATCAGATTAGAGCAGAAGTAAAAAAGCTGATGGGCATGACATTCGACAGCAACCTGCTGGCACAAAGGCAACAGGTATTGGAAGAACGTTTTTGCAATGTGGAGAATGCGCGTATGCTCAACGAGCAGATATTCCGGCTTAAAACTTAAAGTTCTCTATTATTTTACCGCCATCACATTTTATGATGCGGCTGTTGAACTTATCAATCAAACGGTAATCATGTGTGCCCATCAGTATGGCGGTTCCGTTGGCAGCAATGCTGTGCAACAGTTTCATAATTTCATCTGATGTTTCAGGGTCCAGGTTTCCTGTGGGCTCATCGGCCAGTATCAACTCGGGTTGGTTAAGCAGGGCACGGGCAATTACTACACGTTGCTGCTCTCCGCCTGAAAGTTCATGGGGCATTTTAAAGTCTTTGGTAGCCAATCCTACCATATCCAGCACTTCGGTAATGCGGTTTTTAATTTCGTTCTTGTCTTTCCATCCGGTTGCCTTGAGCACAAACTCCAGGTTATCAAACACACTTCTATCGGTAAGCAATTGGAAATCCTGAAACACAATGCCCAGTTTTCTGCGTAAAAAAGGTACCTCTTTTTGGGTAAGCGCAACCAAATCAAACCCGGCTATGGTTGCCCTTCCTTCGTAAACAGGCAGTTCTCCGTAAAGCGTTTTAAGCAGAGATGATTTGCCGCTGCCGGTTTTACCTATCAGGTAACAAAAGTCTCCCTTGTAAACATGCAGTGCTACACTGTGCAGTATAAGGTTGTTTTGCTGGTAAATATCAACTCCTTCAAACTCAATGATGGATTCTTTTTCCGTGTTTTCGTTGCTCATAGCTCAAATTTATGCATCTTCCCGAAGGGTATTTTACTCAACTCATCCAATATCAGCTGCTGTTTTTCCTCCATACCGCACTTGGTAAGGGCCCGTTCAGGCCTGTCCAGTCGAAAGTAGGCTATTAGCGTGAAATTCTCGTCCCGTAGCTGGACATAGTCGGGGATTTTGGCTTTTCCTTTGATTTTAATTAGGTACAAGTGGAATTATTTTATAATTTCGCGCTCAAATTTAATCGTTCACCACCAAAAAATTCACTAAATATGAAATTAATTCTCAGGAATGCAGGTGCTTTAGCCGTTGCCGGTTTGGTAACCCTTTACGGCTGTAGCGTGAAGAACAACATGGGTAAAAACCGCTATCAGGTTGAACCCGAAGTGCTTGAGGTACATGGCGATTCTGTTGCCGTAGTTATTACTGCTATAGTACCTGAAAAGTCAATCAACTCTAAAGCTGCTCTTCGTTTTGAGCCCGTGCTTAAAACCGGTAAAGACGGAGAAGTAACGCTTCGTTCCATGACAGTTGGAGGTTCTGCTACTGATGAACCGGTGGATGTAAAAGTTGATGCTAAAAAAGGAGGAAAAGTTTCTTACGCTTCTAAGTTCAAGTACACAGCCGATATGCGCTCAGCCCGCTTAATGTCAGGTTTCAGCCTGAAAAAAGGTGCCGACTACGTATCTATGAACAGTGTGGATGGAGTAGTGCGTGAATTAGCTAAAGGAACCATCACCACCTCTTTACTGGTGCGCAATGATGTGGCCCCGCGTACAGCCGGTGACGTATACAAAGCTGAAATTAACGGAAAATCAGTTGACATTTTCTTTGCTCAGGATAAATCAAAATTTGACCTTGGTTTCGGTATTAAAAAATTGAAACTCTCCAACAGCGGACAGGTGAACGAACTTAAAAACATATTAAAGAAGGACCCAACTTTTGCTCCCGGCAGCATTAAGTTAACTTCTTTCGCCTCGCCTGACGGGGAGTTGGCACGTAACAACGGATTGGCCAAAAGTCGTTCAGATGCCAGCTATACCTACTTCAAAAAAGAACTCAAAAAATTAGGATTCTCTCAGGTGAACGATTCTAACTTTACCATGAGTTTTGAAGTGAGCGAAGATTGGGACGGTTTACGCAAAGCTGTTGAAGCCAGCGACCGTGCTGATAAAAATGAAATGTTGGCCATTATTACCAACAAATCCATTAGTGATGATCAACGCGAAGAAATGCTGCGTAACAACCACCGCAAATCATACGATTGGTTAATAAGCGATGTGTTCCCTAAACTGCGTAGGTCTTCTCTTACCGTTTTAGGTTCAACTCCTTTGCGTACCGAAGAGCAAATCAAAACTTTGGTAATGGCTCAAAAGTACGATAGCTTAAATGCTTCTGAATTGTACCACTTGGGTTACGTGGTTCCCGGTTTGGATAACAAACTGATGATTGCTAACTACTACAATAAACGTTTCCCTGGCGATTGGAGAATGCACAACGATAAAGCCGTGGTGTTGATGATGCAGAATAAATTCCAGGAAGCGATGACTTCATTGGAAGAGGCTGATAAATTGAATGCCAACAACAGCACCGTATGGCACAACATGGGTGTATGTTACTTATACAACAACATGCGCAACAAAGCCGCTGATGCATTTGCTAAAGCAGGTTCTAACTATGCTCTGGGTATTATTGCCATTCAAAAAGGTAACTACAGCGATGCCATCAGCAAATTCAGTAATGTAAACGAGGCCAGAGCCAACGTGGCTTTAGCTTACCTGTTGAACAAACAGCCTGAAGAAGCTAAAAAGATTCTGGAAAAAATTGCCCCCGATAACCAAAATGCCTACAGCTATTACCTGATGGCTATTGTAGGTGCCCGCATGAACAATGCTGAGTTGATGAGCAGCAACCTTACCCGCTCTATCCAAAAAGCAAAAGAAGAAGGTGGCGATTTAAACACCGCTAAAAAATATGCTGCTGAAGATTTAGAATTCCGCGCATTCTTTGACAACCCACTGTTCCAGGCTGCTGTTAAGTAAGCCATAGAACACCTCATCATAAAAAATCCCCGCTAGTGCAAACTATCGGGGATTTTTGTTTTGGGCTTTCTTGCTGACAAAAAAATCAACCTTAATCTTTACAGTGCATAATAAAAATCAAAAAAATAGTTAGAGTTCTTATTTTTTTGATTTTGAATATGTGTATTTGCTTGAATGAATCTATCGTAGGTATTATTTGTTTGTTTTGAATCTTAAAAAGTCCTTTTGCATTATTTTGAACATTGTCCCAGCAAAGAACTCGCGAAACTCTTGGTTATCGTTGAACTCTTTAAATACTTCAAAGTTGGTTTCAATGTGGTCAATTAGTTTTCGTTTTAATACTTCTTCAAAGGTGATTTTAGCGTTCTGTTCATCTGAATGTCTGAAAGCATTTGCAAACTCAGCATCTTGAGCAACGTCCGCCATTAAGTCCTCTGTCATTTTTTTAACTTTGTCTTCGTTGGTGAAAGTCGTTCCGAACCTGTCGTTAAATGCTTTTACAATTGTCGATAAATATTCCATTTCTGGCTCGGCTGCTCCACCTCTCATATCTGTCGGAATAGGTTTTAGCTCGTTACCTTGCTGCAACTGAATATTAAATTCTCCTTCCTTTTGCAGTCGGTAACTGTCCATGTCAATATTATCCAAAATGCCTTGTGCCAAATCTTCGTCACGCTGTTTGCCGAGTTTGTTTTGCAAGTGGTTTAGGAACAAATACAATCTTTCCAAATATGGATTTACAAAAGGAACGATTTGAGCAAGGAAAACATACAAGCGAACATAAGTCTTGCATTTAGCTCTAAAGTCGTCTTGTTGTTCTTCTGTTAATGATGTTCTGAATACTTCTGCTGCTGCATCTAAAATGCTGTGCAGTTGGTCAACAGGAACATTAGTAATCATCTTTTGCGAAAACTCCTGCACTTGTTCAGGTGTGTAAACCTGAAAAGCATCTAAAGAGCTTTGTAAGTCGAACAACTTGTTAGGGTCGGTTGCTTCGCCTAAAATGGTGGTTTCAAAGAATGGGTCAAACGATTTTTTGATTTCGTCTGCATCATTGGCAAAGTCCAAAACAAATGTGTCTTTCTTTCCTGCGGTTGTTCTGTTCAGTCTTGAAAGTGTCTGCACCGCATTAACTCCACCGAGTTTCTTGTCAACATACATGGTATGTAAAAGCGGTTGGTCAAAACCCGTTTGGTATTTGTTTGCTACAATCAAAAAACGGTATTCCGATTTCTTAAACTCGTCTGGAATTGCAGCACTTGAAAAATGATTTAATGCCGCTTCGGTTTGTCCGTCTATTTCGCCTGAATAGGCTACAATCGCTTTGTAGGGGTTTCCTGTGTCTGCTAAATACTTGTCAAATGCCTTTTTGTATTTCACAGCATTTCTTCGACTACTTGTAACTACCATTGCCTTTGCCAAACCGTTGATTTTAGCTTTACGGATTACATTGTCCATAAAGTGGTCAATTATCAAAGCTGTTTTTTTGGCAATGGCATGTGTATGACTTTCAACAAATATTTTCAGTTTCTTCTGTGCCTTGTTTTTATCATAAGCAGGGTCGTCTTCAATTTTCTTTAGCAAAGCGTAATAGCTTTGGTAAGTGGTGTAATTCTGCAACACATCTAAAATGAAATTTTCCTCAATGGCTTGTTTCATGGAGTAAAGATGAAACGCCCTGAATTTCTCTTTTCCGTTGTCGTTGTATTTCTCCCCGAACAATTCAAGCGTTTTGTTCTTTGGTGTTGCTGTAAAGGCAAAGTAACTGGCATTTGTCAGCATCTTTCTGCCTTTTACAATATCCACTACCAAATCTTCTGAGGTCAGTTCGTCATATTTGTCTTTATCCACGAATACGAATTCATCATCATCCACCTGCACTTTTTCAAAGTCTTTGGCAAGTGTTTCATTTAGTTTTCCTGTGGTATTTCCGCTTTGACTGCTGTGTGCTTCGTCAATAATGATGGCAAACTTATTTCCGGGCAGTTCTCCAATTTCATTTACGATGTATGGAAACTTCTGAATGGTGGTAATGATAATTTTCTTTCCTTCTTCTAAAGCGGTTTTCAGTTGTTTACTTCCCTCCGTGATGGCTTCCACAACTCCTTTTACTTGCTCAAACTGTTTGATATTGTTACGGATTTGAGCATCCAATACTTTACGGTCGGTTACAACAATTACGGTGTCAAATACTGTATTCTCGATATTCTTGTCAAATAAGCCAACCAATTGATGAGCTAACCATGAAATGGAATTTGATTTTCCTGAACCTGCCGAATGTTGAATTAAATAGCGTTTACCTGCTCCGTTTTCTTTGGCATTGCTTAATAGTTTGTCTACTGCATCAATTTGATGGTAGCGTGGAAATATGAGTTTCTTTACCTTCTCCTTTTTTACTTTACCATCCGATAAAATCTTTTCTGTTTCTTCTTCAAATAACTGAACATAGTTCTGAATGATGTTTGTTAAACGGTCTTTGGTTAAAATGTCTTTCCAGAGATAATCGGTTTTGATGCCGTTGGAATTAGGCGGATTTCCTGCTCCGTTATTGTAACCTTTATTGAATGGTAAGAAGTAAGTGTTTTCCCCTTTCAAATGGGTTGCCATCCAAATTTGTTCGCTGTCCACCGCAAAGTGAACCATACAACGACCTATGCGAAACAATTCTTCTCTTGGGTCACGATTGGTTTTGTATTGCTTAATGGCATCTTTTACCGTTTGCTTAGTCAGTTCGTTCTTCAATTCAAACATGATGATGGGCAAACCATTGATGAAAACCACCAAATCCAACGAGTTTTCATTTTGTGTGCTGTAATGCACTTGTCTTGTTACTGAAAAAATGTTTTGGTTGTATAGGGCTAAATCTTTTTCGTTTAGGTTAGAAACAGGTTTATCAAAAAACAGTTTGAGTTTGATGTTATTGTCTGTAATGCCTTTGCGTAAAACTTCTATAATGCCAAAGGTTTTGATTTGATTGTTTATGCGATACAAAACCTTGCTTCTGAAATTGCTGCCGTGAATGGTTTGCAATTTCAATACTTCCTTTTCCTGTGTGGCTTGCAGAAATTTGAAAAGCAACTCTTCATCCACACAATCTACTCGGTTGTAATTACTGAAATGCCTTTCTTCAAAAGCATTCACCAAACACAAGTGCTGCGTTATATGGGCTTCTAATCCTTTTTCTGTTGTGTCTGTTTTCATGGAATCAATGAAATTCGTAATGACCTTTACAGGCTATAAATGTTACCGTGTTATTTTCTATGCTGTAACTCAACCTATGCCCATCTGGATAACTATTGGTGATTCTTTTTGACGCCTCCTTTCCTCTGTTCTTCAGATTTTCTGTTTGTCCCATTCCGCCAGTAAAAGGATGTACTTGCACATCCTTCATTAGTAATAAAGTATATTTGTATAGCTTGGTATTTTCTTCTTGCCATTCAAGAAATTCCTCCCAAAAATCATCTGTAATAACTACCTGATATTTTGTAAAAGCTAAATACTTGATTAATATTTCCCTTGAATTAATCAAATGAATCATTGAGTTATTAGTCCATTCCAAAAACTCGGGTTTTGTTATATCATCTTCAAAGCAAATGTTATAGACGGAGAAATGTAGGTTTTCGGTTACGCTAGTATTAGTCTTTTGAAGATTGATTTTACGATTTTGCCAAAACTGATGAGTATTAAAACTAATGGAGGGTTTTGACAAAATATGCGCAACAGGCAAGCCAATCGGGTTGTCTGTATTCGGTGCTCCCTCATCAATAATTTTATAATCACTTTGAAAAAACCGTTCTAATTCTTCGTTATTTAAATCGTCAGTAAAGGGCGGACGCAACAATGCGATAATAGTATCTCTTAAATTCCTGTTTGTAATTGTTTTAATCCACTCAATAAATGTTTGATTAGCGGTAATATTTTGATTATTGAAATCAATGGGAAAACGGATATGTGAGAACCCGTAAATTTCTTTGCATTTCTCAAATACTTTTAATGCACTTCTAAAGTAAGACTGGGCTTCTTGGCTACTATTCACCAAAGGATATAGTGATAATTCATTACAAATTAAATCCATAGGTTACAATAGTTTTAAGAGTTGATTACTCCATTCATCTAAAAAGTCTTTAGGATATTCATCCATTTCACCTTTTGCATCAACTCTTATCTGAGTAATTTTCGTAAACTGCTCTTTCTCTGTAGTCGTCTTTTCAAAATACATCACATTCACTTTTGAGTTTTCCACCAAATTATCCTTTACAGCTACTCTAATACCGTTTAAAATATGATCGCTATGAGTTTCTACAAACAACTGCGCTCCAATACTTGCGGCTAATGAAATGAGTTTACCTAATTCTGCTTGCCCTCTTGGGTGGATATGTGATTCAGGATTTTCAATAACAATTATCTTTCCTTCTTCGGCAGTAAGCAATGCTAATACAATGGGCAATACATAGGAAATACCAAAGCCAACATTTTTAGGACGGAACGAGTTTGTTTTATCATTCAATAAATCAAACTGGTAATCTAAAATCACTTTATTTACTTCAGGAACATACTTCGTGTTTAATGAAACCCCTGGTGAAATTTCTTTCATCCAAGCATTTATTTGAGACAGTAAATTTGAAGAAGTCGCATTTGTATGTCTAAGTTTCTCACTAATAACTTGTTCTTGTCCAAAAACATTTATGTAGTAAGCTGCATATTCGCCTAATAAACCCAGTTGCTTTTTGTCAGCAACTACTACACTTGATGCCTCATAAATATCTCTTGGGCCAATTCGCTCCGCTCTAATGTATTGAAAACGTTTTGTGCTTTTTCTGAAAAAACTCATTTGCTCTTTGCTATAACCATTTTCAGCTGTTAGTTTTTCCTTATCTTTTTGATAGCCGAATTTCCATGAGTATTTAGGTTGTCCTTCAAACGTCAACTCAAAAACAATTTTTTCCTCTTCGGCATACTGATATAGTGCGTCTCTACCTTGCCCTATTTGAGCTAAAATACCATTCAAGTCTATTACTCTTTCTTCCAGTTTGTCACTTTGCATCAGCAATAGCAAAGTTTGTATGAATGAACTTTTACCCATTCCGTTTAAACCCATTAGCAGATTTAATTTGGAAACACTTACATCAGCTTTTTTGATGGATTTGAAGTTTTTTATTTCAATTTGTTTTATCATGCTTCTAATGTTTCTTGTATTATTCTTTCAATGCTTGAAAATCGATACGCAACACTTGACTTATTACCTGTTGATGTAGTAATACTATTGAAAAAGGTGGAATCCTCTTTAACTAAACTAATGGACTTATTAAACAATATTTCCTTTTTCACTTTAATAATTTCCCTTTGTTCATCATCCAATTTTGCGAGTGTTACACTCCAAACTTCAAACAGTGCTTTATTAATTGGTTTTCTTTTTTCTGGGTATTTATCCGATTTGCGAAATGCCCAATTATTAAAAATCTCTTTTGAAAGAGACATAGCTGAAATGAAATCTTTTTTCATTTTTTCCTTATCTGAATCTGATAGCTTTCTTATCGCACTCATACTTGAATTCATAAAAGTGTCCAAATCTGGAGTATAAGTTTTATAATCATTCATGTAAAATGATATAAAGCGTGTAACAAACTCTCTGTCCAGCATTCTGTTGGGGCTTAAAGCTCTTTGTGTAGCTTCAATAAATTCAGGTGTTTGAGCTAATTCTTTGACATAAACTGCAGGTGCTCCTTGATTCATAGCATGGCGAATCTCTTGCGGTTCCATTATTAATCCACCCGTGTTCACACGTCTAAATATATTGAACTTTACTTCATCGGGAGTTCCAGGGTTAATGATGTAAGCAGTAACTTGTGTTTCTTCGATTTGTCGTTGCAGGTTTCTTGGTAAATCATCAAAACCGTCACCCTCAAGTTTTTTTAGAAATTCAAGGCTTGTCAACTTCAATGATTTATTAATCATAAAATTCCTTATTGCACTTAGTCGTTGTAAACCATCAACAACTAACCATTTATTGTTGTCAGTTCCATCAAAATAAAATGCGGGTAATGGGAATTTAATTAAAAGAGATTCAATCAACCTGCTTTGCTTACCGGCATCCCATAAATCATCTTTTCTTTGAAAGTCTGGGTATAAATCAATCTCAGGTGGTGAAGTCTGTAATCTTTTTACCAATAAATCAATAGTAGGATTTTTTGTGGAAATATCTATTTGTGCAGGGTTGAATGGTCGCTCCATTAATACCCCTGTATCAATATCCTCATATTCCACCTGAGGCTCATTTACTATATTATAATTTTCGTCTTGCATTCTATTTTTATTTAATGTGCAAATTTACGATTTCCTTTCCCCATCACCGCCTCAGCTATCATGGCTTCTTTGTATTCCCGAATTAGTTCAATTTCCCGTTCGGCTTTGGCTATTGCAGTGTCTATGGTGGCAGTTTCGGTTTTTATGTGTGAAACGATTTGTTTTTGTTCTTCAATTTGTGGAATTGGAATTTTCAAATTACCAATAAAATTCCAACTTGCTCTTGGCATTTTCGCACCATAAGTTGAACTATTTACAATGTCAATAAATTCAGAAGTCATTAGCCGTTGAAATAAGAATTCGCTGGTAAAATATTCTGCATTTGGAGTGAGAACCAATAATTCACCAACACAAAAGCCTGAAGATTTAGATATAAATGCTTTTGCTAGATAAGGTCTTAACTTATTGAATAAAACATCTCCTGCTTTAAATGGAACTCCTTTCCCCTCAAATTGTGGGTTGCCAGTGTCAATGAATTTTCCAGTCCAATTGTCAATATTCTCAAGAGCTATTTTAAAAACTTCTTCATCTATTTCGTTTTCATCTATTTCGTTACTGTTCAGGGAAACGCAGAATTTTAATTTCCGTAATTGCCAATTCTGTGGAATTTTCCCAATCCATTTTTCTCCGCTATCTATAAGCGTTGCATTCCTGTTTGTTCCCTGTGTAATTGCTAAGTCAATAACACTTTGTCTCTGCTCCTTCAACAACTCAATAAACCGTTGCTTCTTCTGTATAAACAGGTTTATCTTTTCTTCTTGTGCTTTGATGTATTGCACAATTTCGTCTTGCTCGTTTTTGGGCGGCACTACGGTAAAAATGCTGAAAAACTTATCGGAGTATAAACGCAAACGGCTGTCAATAATACCTGTGCTGTGTCTGCGGAACTCTGCTTTAAACAAATTGGTAGTAAACAAATAGCCAAAATATTCGGGGTTTTTGTCGCCTTTAATGCGGTAAACACAGTAAGCAGGGCTTGTCATTCCGTTGTGTGGCGAAATGCCTAAACTGCCATTCCAAGCCAACATGATGTTTATAACCAAGTCGTTTTTTGCTACCAATTTGTAACCTACCAAACTTTCGGCATTGGATAAATGGTCGTCTTCATTTTCTAAACTCTCACGTTTCAGCGTTACGCCTGTGTAATGTGAAACCGAAAGCAGTTCTTCGCTGCCAGTTTCACTTCGGCTGTCCATTTCCTGAAACAGATTTTTAATGCGAAGCACTTCCCAATGAGCAGGGAACTCACCCAACCATGCGGTTTTTGTATTTTCTACTGCCGTTGCTATCATGCTTCAATTATCTCTTTTAGTAAACCGTCTGTTTCCTGCTCAATGGCAAAAATGTCTTTGGCAATTTCAGTCAATGCTCTTGGCGGTTGGTGTTTGTAAAAGTATTTGGCAAAGTTTATTTCATAACCAATTTTGGTATCTTTCTTATCCCACCAAGCATCAGGAGCAAAAGGAAACACCTCACGTTCAAAAAATTCCTGTATATCTTCTTTCAACGGAATGTTTTCGGTGTCTTTCAGTTTTGGGTCGGGCTTTGCTTTGCCTTTGCTGTCGGTTACAATTTTGCCTTTCTCGTCTTTCAAAGGTCGGTTCACGGTTATTTGAGCATAACCGAAATCTTCATTATCAAATATTTTGCTGTATTCGTTCACTTCAAAATTCAGGAACATTTTTTCAATCACAGGAATATGTTCGGTTGAAAACTCCACTCGCTTTTTACCTAATGGCTTCCGCATTTTGTAATAGAACTTTTCGGAAGTGGCATTTATCAATTGCACTTTGCCTTTTCGGTTTTTGGCTTTTCGGTTGGTGAAAAGGAAAATGTATGTCGGTATGCCAGTGTTATAAAACATATCGTTGGGCAATGCTACAATGGCTTCCAACAAATCATTTTCAATAATGTATTTGCGAATTTCGCTTTCGCCTTGACCTGCATCTCCTGTAAACAAAGCCGAACCATTATGAACCGAAGCAATACGGCTGCCGAGTTCGGTATCTTTCATTTTACTCAGCATGTGCAACACAAACATCAACTGTCCGTCATTCACACGGCTGGTAACGGCTTCTTCTTTGTAACTGCCTTTCAGCATAAAGCGTTTATCGGTGATAGCTCCTTTTGGTCCAACTCCTAAAGCTTTCTTATCAGGAGCCCAAGTTTTACCATAAGGCGGATTGGTAAGCATGAAGTCAAACTTCAAATCTTTATCAAATCCATAAGCACTTAATGTGCTGCCATAAGCGATTTTGTCAGGGTCTTCGCCTTTTATCAGCATATCGCTTTTGCAAGTCGCATAAATAAAAGGCGTGCTTTCCTGTCCGTATAAATGAACGGTGGCATTGCTTTTAATCAGTCCATCAGGATTGAGTAAAAAGTTTTTGGCAATGGTGAGCATTCCACCGCTACCCACACAAGGGTCGTAAATCAAATAAGTGCCTTGCTTGATTTTGTCTTTCACAGGCAAGAAAACAAGGTGCGTCATTAAATCAATGATTTCCCTTGGTGTAAAGTGTTCTCCAGCTTCTTCGTTGTTTTCTTCGTTAAATCGTCTTACCAAATCTTCATACACATAGCCCATTGCCAAGGGTGGTAATTTATCGGGATGCAATTCCACTTTTGGAGAACAGAACTTTTCAATCAGTGAAAAAAGAATGTCTGCTTCGTCCAATGTTTCAATTTCATTTCTGAATTTGAATTGCTTGATGATGTCCTGCACATTTTCAGAAAAGCCGTTCAGGTAATTTTCAAAATTGCTTCTCAGGTTTTTCGGGTCGTCAAGCAGTTTTTTTAAGGTAAACTTTGAAGTATTGTAAAATGCCAATCCAGAACCGTGTTTGCTGTTGGTCAGCAAGCTGTCTAAGTTTTGAAGTTTGGATTTGTATTCGTTGAAAGTCTTTAAAACCTGTTCTTTGGTGGGTTCTAAAAGCAAGTCCAGTCTGCGAATAACTACCATTGGCAGGATAACATCTTTGTATTTCCCTTTTTGGTAGGTATTTACCAAAACATCATCCGCAACTGTCCAGAGAAAGTTAATAACGGGTTGCAGTGATTGTGTATTTAAACTCATTTCGTATTTGTCTTTTCGTTTATTTTCAGGATTCTAAATTACAATTTTAAGTCGCATAACCGTCTTTTGTTGCAAGTAAAAATGGTTCTATTAGTTTTTTGAAAATTATTTTGAGTCTGTTTTTTTGCTTATTTCAAACTAAGACATTCCCTCTCACACCCTTTCCTCATCCCGTTTCACCAGCATGAGGTAGTTGCCTTCCAGGGTGAGGTAGCCGTACTCGTAGCAAAAGTGGTACACATTGCCGGTTTTGGTGGTGTACAGGTGGGTGTGGTAATGGAAGTTAAAGCCTTTGTCCAGTAGTTTTTGTGCGCTCACTTTTAGCTTGCCTTCCTGCGGGGGCACCAGTTCCTTTAGGATGAGCCGGTTTTTGCGCAGTATGTTGTTGATGTTGCGCATAAAGTTGTCGTCACTTTTTATGCGGTTGTTGTAGGCGGTGCGGCACTGGTCGTCACAAAACTTTTTATCAATACGGCCTTTGAGGGGTGTTTCGCAAAAGAGGCAAACTTTCTCAGTCATAGGTTCAAATTTCAGGCAATTTACTAAAAATAATATCCGTGTACAAACGGGTAAAACGGGTAAACTCGTTTCTA
>JAGPCK010000086.1 GCA_018058135.1 Bacteroidia bacterium
CAAGGTGCTGATTTTGCCCTGAACGATGGTTTTGCCAAGGGTGGTGACGGAGCCAAAGCACTGGCCGAAAAAGTGATTGAAGTAATTGAAAACAAACCTTCCAAACCGCTTACTCACACATATGAATTAACCGATAGTGTGGAAGACAAACTGAACAAAATTGTTCGTACCATTTACAAAGGCAAAGGAGTTATTTTAAGCAAAAGCGCCAGAACACAGTTGAAAAAAATCAACGAGATGGGCTTTGATAAATTCCCGGTATGTATTGCCAAAACACAATATTCGTTTAGCGATGATGCCAGCCGTTTGGGTGTGGCCGAAGGATTTGATATTACCATCGAAAACCTGGTAGTTAACTGTGGTGCCGGATTTATAGTAGCCGTAGCCGGTGAAATTATGCGCATGCCTGGTTTGCCTAAAGAACCGCAAGCTCTTCATATCGATATGGTAAATGGTGAAATTGTGGGTTTGAGTTAAACAAACGCACACCTGTCAGATACATGAAAATGCCACAGATTGCACAGATTCATCCGAATTTGTCGACAGGCACATTGCAAAGTAATTAAGTATTAACATTAAACATAGAATTAGCGTCACTGTGAACGAAGGCGTGGCAGTCCCTCCATTCGGGACACGTGACTTTGAAAGATTGCTTCGGTCGTTTCTCCATCGCAATGACGGTCAATGAAACATAAAGCCGTGTCAGGGTTGAGGTAAATCATTTATCTAATCGTGAAACGTAATTTCAACGGAACTAGATCAGTGGCTTTATACTTTCATCAGAATTCTTGGAGGTGCTTTACTGCATAAAACACAAACCCCTGTGATGCACTCATCACAGGGGTTTACGAGGAGTATACGTCAGAAGATTTATCTGTTAACAACTAATTTTTTGCAGGCTTTACCTTCAGCTGATTCTACCAGAATGAAATACATTCCGCTTTTCATCATGGAAGTGTTGATGGTTGACGTTTCATTTTCAGCCATAGTGGTTTGGATGGTTTTTCCGGTAAGGTCGAGCACGGAAATGCGGGCGCCAACAGGTACATCGCTCACTGTTACTTCAACATTGGCAGGATTAGGATATACCAGTACAGGCAGTTCATTTAATTCAGCCACACTGTTGGGAAAGTTGCCAGGTGCACCTGAAGTAAAGATTCCGTCATTACCAATGGAATAAAGTTTACTATTAAAAATAGTGAAGCCGTACGGTCTTTGTCCACCATTAATCAGATTGCCCTGCAGGTTGTTCCATGTTCCCTGGATGCTGTGCCAGGTGGTGCCGTTATCGTTTGATTGATATACATATTTATCTGTTGCTACGACAAAAGCTATTCCTTTAATGTAAAAAATATTTTGCGCCTCGCGCATGATATTGACCATGGTTGCTTCACCGTTAAAACGTGTCCAGGTAGCTCCATTATCTAATGAGCGGTAAAGACCACCTTCGCTGCTTCCTTTGAAAGTAGCGATAAGGCCTGTGTTGGTTTTTATTAAACCTGAGAAGGTATATGATTGTGTAGAACTGGGTGCAGCAAATGCAGTACTCCATGTGGCACCATTATCTGTAGACTTGATGATGTTTCTGGAAGTGGAAGCAAACAAGGTTCCGTTAAGATCAATAATACTGTTGCGTTGAATGGATTTTACACTCACATCTGAAGCAAATGTACTCGCAGTCCAGGTTAATCCTGTATCCGATGAGTAATACATGCCTTCGCCAGTGCCGCATACCATATTGGCGCCTTTACGGAAAATGGAGGTGACATTTGGCGCGTTGCTATTGTTTGTATTTGCACCGGGTGTAATTTCTGATACAAGTGTCCAGTTGGTACCGTTGGTTGACGAGTAGATAGAAGGTTTGGTGGTAGGGCCTACACGCTTGGCCGTGTAAAGCAAAGCATTATCGTATTTAAACAAGCATAGGCTGGCGCAATATTGATAAACAGGAGCAAGTCCGTTATCAGTTTTTGACCATGTGGTGCCGTCAGTGCTACTCCAGATGCTGGCCTCACCTCTGGCTGCAATCATTCGATTAGCAAACGTATCAATGTAAGCATCGCCACGTACCTGGGAATTGGTCATGTTCCATACCTGCGCACTCGCTACAGCTACAGTAGATAAAAAGAGAATACCGGTAATAATTTTTTTCATGTTATTATTTATTTGGGTTTAGGTGGGCAAATGTAAATAATAAATAATCGGCAAAAAGTTGACACAAATCGTAATCAGGTGCAATCAATCATGCCCTGAAACATGAAGAATCAACGTGTGGCGGCCTTTTCAATTGATAGATACACATAAAATGGTGTACCGGATATATCGGTAAACAACGTTTTAAAGTCTTTAAATGATGACCGGTTCAGGTAAGATTTATTTTGAACATGGCTTTAAAATCACATTGCCTTGTCAAGATTAAGATAAATCAATTCGCACATCAGTCAAATCAAAGGTTTTTAAAAGTGAATTGTTATTGCTTTTGCTTCCTCACGTCTACATTAAAAACCGTATTCACCACTACACCCTGATTGTATTGAAGAATATTTCTGAATCCGATTTGTCGGTTCAGTTGTACAATCTGACAGAGGTAGCCGGCTTCAACCCGAAAGGTTTTGTTGAACTGATAACCAAGAAGCCCAGCAGTGCGGTTCTGGTCAAAGATATTGTACCCCGCATTTTTGCCAAACCCGATGAACACTTCATTATACGCTGCCATATACGGAAAGCGTGAAAGCGTTTGCTCACCTGTTTGTTTTTTCAAGGGTACCTGTGCCCGCAATTGATAACGCAGACGATTGAGGTACGTCCATTTGTCGGGCTCTATTGAACCACCGTTGTTGTAGGTTGCCAGCCAGCGCTGTTCAAGTTTGTACCGATGTGTGAGGTCGAAAATACCCACGCGTTGTGTGGTAGTAAGTGCCTGATAGATGCGGTGTTCAGTAAACTGTTTGCCAAACGTATTGATGGCGTACTTACCGTACGGGTAGGTTTCAATCCATCCGTAGCCTAACCGAAGTGTGGCGTGATTGTTCACATGATAGTTGATGCCTGTACGAAGTAAACTTTGCTGCCATCTTGTAATGTAGTTGTCTCTGCGCCACTGGTATTCCAGATGCGCACTCCATTTATCTGCAAATTTTAGTGTAGCTGTAGTGGTATACCACCCAATATTATTATGGTCATTTATGCGCGGTTGTGCAAACGTAGCAATATTGCACAGTAGTAGTAGTATCAATCCTAGGTGTTTTTTCATATTGTTTTTAGCTATTTAACTTCATGTACTTTCTGGTTGCATGCGGATGTGTTGAAAGCGGTTGATGGTTATCTAACCCCACTATTACAAACCGACCACCGTGCTCTTCATAGTGATGAGCCAGTTCTTCCATATGCTCCATAACCGTATGGTCAACCAGTTTAACTTCAGAGAAGTCAACCGTTACATTTTTTCCGTGTGGCAAATTATCCAATTGTTTTTTCAATCCAATGTAATTGCTGAAAATAGCAGAATGTTCTACGTCTATAATGTAAGTATGCTCATCAGGCTGTGTAATGGTAAGAAAAGGTTTAAACAAACTTTTTAACGGTACACCATTATAGGTGTGAATAATAAGCTTTACTAAAATTCCGGCTGCAATACCAATGAGTAAATCACTGGCCAGTGTGACTAGAATGGTGGAGATAAAAATAAGCAGTTGTTCTTTTCCGGTGCGATAAGTTGCAACAAATTCTTTTGGAGAAGCCAATCGGTACCCTGTAACCATAAGCATAGACGCCAAAGCAGCCAGCGGAATTTGGTGAATAACCTGACTGAGGAAAACTACAAAAATTAGAAGAAAAACTCCATGAAAAAAATTTGCCCAACGGGTTTTGGCTTGATTGTTTACATTAGCTGAACTACGCACTACTTCGGCAATAATGGGTAAACCACCCAAGGCAGAGGATAAAATATTGCCTGACCCTTTCGCAAATAACTCGCGGTTAAAATTTGATTTGCGTTTGTAAGGATCAAGTTTGTCAATCGCCTTTGCGGTTAATAGAGATTCCAAACTTGCCACTAACGCATAGGTAATCATCATTTGAATGCCAAAGGAAGTAAACAGGTAATCAAATCTGGGGAATACAATTCCATCTAACACATGCTCCGGGAGGATTACGAGAAACTTTGGCCCCAGGGTGTATTCATGCCCGTTAAGAAAAAGGTACTTGTGTTCATGTTCTAAATCGAAGAAATGTCCGAGCGGAATAGTAACTAATACCACCAATAATGGTGCAGGTATCATGTTAACATATTTGTTTTTTACCAGTGGTAAGCCAATCAGAATAATCAAACTTACTATTGCTATTACAGCTACCTCAGGATTCATGTTCATTACACTATTCGGAATGGCGGCAATTACTTCGAGCATTTCTTTGCCTTCCGGTTTTACACCCACAGCAGTATGAAACTGCTTGGCAAAAATCATAATACCTATAGCAGCCAGCATGCCGTGTACTACAGAAGAAGGGAAGAAATTGCTGAGTACGCCTGCTTTTACTAACCCGAAAAGTAACTGTAATACTCCGCAACCCACTCCCACAGCCAGTGTAGCCTGGTAGGCAAACATCTCTGTTTCTTCAGGACTTAAACCAGCCGGTGCCATGCTGCGAAAGCCGTCTATACTCATCAACACAATTACTGCTAAACCTGCCGCTGGCCCGTTTATGGTTAAGTAAGAGCCGCTTGTTAAGGAGAGAATCAGCCCCCCTGTTATGCCGGCAATAATGCCCGCCATAGGTGGAACTCCTGAGGCCATGGCAATGCCCAAACAAAGAGGTAAGGCAATTAAAGAGATAATAAATCCGGAAAGCAAATCGGCTTTCCAGTTTTCTTTAAGTCCTGCTATTCCGTCAGCAGGGATATATTTTTTTGAAATCATGTTTGTTTAATTGAAGGTTAAGAAGAACGATAAGGAATGTCTTTGGTGTTATGGATGTAAGGACCAAGAAACACCCGGGCATAAATGCGTATCAGTGATATACCATCTACAATCAGGCTCACGGCAACAATGGCAGCCAGCACAAATTGATTTTCTTGGATATGACTGAAAATTAAATCCTCACCAATAAAGGTGGGAGTGATGGGAAATCCGGACAAACCCAGACAGGCCAGAAAAAATACGAAGGCCACTTTTTTGTACTTTACAGCATAGCCATAAAACCGATGTAGTGATATGTTGCGTTCTTTTTCTCTGATATATTGCAAGCACAGGTAACCGATAGTACCTGACAGTAGCACACCACTCAGGTACACCAAGGAATGACTGTAGTCAAAGCGTTCATTGTACGAAATGGCCAGTACAGTGAAGCAGTGATTAAGCACAATCAGGATCAGGGTCATACGGGCATTTTTACGCTCCACAAAAGAACGGAGCACCAATATGAGTCCTAGGGCGGCAAGCACTATCGACATGTAGTTTTTGAGAAAATAAGGAATGTACTGCTGGTGATAGAGTATGTAAAGTCCGGTTACCAGAACAGCACTGTAAATAACAATGGCCTGTTTTGTTTTCATATAGCTTACTTTGTTTCCTACTGTTTTAAGTGCGCCCCACACGTATTTGTACATGAGCCAGTCAAGATTAAACTCTTTTATGCTAAGCATGTACAAGGTGTAAGAAAAGCGCTTCAGCCATTTTTTTTCCGGAGTATGATCGGGAGGAGTGAAGTGATAGAACTGCTCACGGATAAGGTAACTTACTAATGACGGGGAAACCAGCAACTGATACGTACGTAAAAAAGCATTTCCCGCAAAGTGAATCAAAGCCAGTGTTTCGAATCCTGCCGCTACCTCAATAAAGATAATCCCTATTTGAGCGGCCGATGCGTAAGCAATCTGGCTTTTTACGGATGATTGTACGCGGGCAATTAAAGTAGTCACAATAGCTGTAGTCAATCCCAGTATACCAATGATAACTCTCACAGAATATTGATGCTCCCAGAAGTTATACGTGCGCAACAATAAAAACACTCCGATATGTACCGATAAGGAACCATAAAAAATAGCACTGGAGGGTGTGGGTCCTTCCATTGCTCTGGGTAACCACGAAGAAAACGGCAATTGAGCAGATTTTGCAGCAGCAGCTATCAACAGCATCAATGAAATAAAAACACCGACCAGACTATGACGTTGTAAATGTTCATGTACCAATTCATAATTATGGAGCTTGATGAAGGTAATATTTTCATGCCACAGGTGATGGCTCATCCACATAGCCAACAGTATTCCTACATCACCAATACGGTAAATGCTGAAAACTTTCATGGCATTTTTAACCGGCAAATACCTGTGACGGTAGAATGCAATTAACAGGAAAGAGGATATTCCCAGAATTTCCCAACCCATAAACAGGGTCTCGAAATTTCCGGAGAGTACAGTGATGTTGTAGCCTGTATAAAAGAAAAGAATGGTGTTAAAGAATCTTTTATAGCCTGTTTCGCGGTGCATATAAAAACGGCTGTATACAGTTACCATAAGTGTTAGCAGACCCCCAACCAGTAAATACACCAAACTGATTTTATCAAAGAAAAAATCCAGGGTAAATAAATATCCGGGTGATTCATAAATAACCAGTTCGCTCAGGTTGAGCATAGGGTGTCCGTTCAACAGCCAGTATACACTAAAGGAGAGCAGAAGTAAAAAATTAAGTCCAACGCTGGCAAATACCGCAGAAGAAATAGTCGACTCCTTTCTTTCGTTTATGGTAAGGCTCAACACAAACCCTATAATGGGTATGAAGATGAAAAAGTGAAGTATATTCTCCATGATTAGCCGTGTTGAAATAAATGAACAGGAATATCTTCATCTGTTGACTCAATGAGCGAATGAAAATCACTCACCTCAGGAATGCTGTTTCCGGATGTGGTATATTTTTCAAAACTACCTTTACTGAATCTGTATTGTTGTCCGGTCTCTGGATTCACAGCAATCAACGTTACCCATTCATGAATAAACCACTCATAAGTTTCGGCTGA
>JAGPCK010000006.1:0-35838 GCA_018058135.1 Bacteroidia bacterium
AGATTGATTATTACTTCAACGATTTCAGGCTGTAAGGATTCTATTGAAAAATTTGTTGTTGTAAAGCCGTTACCTAGGCCAAACTTATCTTTCAGCGATTCAGCGTATTGTTTTCCAATACCAATTTCAGTTCAAAACACATCAACGGCACCACCAACATTAAATCCCGCAGGTTATAATTGGTCAATTTCAGGCTTTGGAATAACACAGATTATAAATGATACTACATCTGGAGGTACTAATATTTTATATCCCGATAACCAAAGCGGTATAACCCGCACTTACTTAGTTAAATTAAAAGCAACATCATCATTTGGCTGTATAGATAGTATTATAAAACCAATACTCATACCAACCCGTCCAAGAGCACTATTCAACTTGTCAAACGATTCAATTTGCAGCTATCTGAGCATAAATACCAACAACATTTCGCAGTATGCAACAGGTTATGAATGGAAATCAACATCAAGTGTAATATTCGGAACTAAAGACAGTATCAACACATCGCTCAGGTATCCTTTACTGCGCGGTTTGGTTGATTCAATTTATAACATTCGTTTAATAGCTGTAAATAGCTTTGGTTGTAAGGACTCTATTAATAAGCCTCTGAAGACGTTGCCCAAGCCAATTGCTTTATTTACTCCTGATACAAATGCAGGATGTTCTCCATTGACTGTGAGGTTTAATAATTCATCTATTAGTAAACCTGTATCCGCCTATTTATGGAGGTTAGAGAACGCTGTAAATGATACAAACATTTCACCCATACATACATTTAATGGAAGTCCTTTTACAGATACAACGTATCATATACGGTTAATTGCCACGAGTAAAGATGGATGTAAGGATACTATATTATCCAACGTCTTAGTTAAGGCAAGGGCAACAGCCAAGATAAGTGTACCTGATAGTGTTTATTGTATGAATTCATTCAATGCAGGTGTTGTTCCTATCTCAAACTTATCTTTTGGCGAGGTTGATACATTTTACTATGATTTTGGAGATAATACATCATTAATAACCACTTCAGACACTACCGTTTCTCATTATTTTACAAGTGAAGGGTACTTTAAAATAAGGGTAACGGCTAAGAATATTTGCCGTACTTCAACCGATAGTGTAGTTGTAAAAATATTAAGAACACCCTTAACATCCTTTACATTATCTGATACAGCAGGTTGCGGGCCATTAGTGGTTAAATTCAATAATACCACTCCAAGTTTTGAAGCAACATATAATTGGAGTTTAGGGAATGGGCAATCTTCAACTAAAAAACATCCTGATTCAGTTATCTATACTCAGAGCAAGTTTGCCGATACCACATATGTAATCAGACTGACAGCATCAAATTTATGTGGTACAAGAACTATGTATGATACCATAAGGGTACTTCCAACACCGGTTGCATCATTTTTACTAAGTCCTGATTCTGGTTGTGCACCATTATCAGTAAGCTTTTTAAACACTACAACGGGATGGCCAGCCTCTGTGAGGTGGGTATTTGGAAATGGTGACTCAAGTACTAGATTTAATCCATATATGGAAGTATTTAATACTGAAGATACAGCAACTCTTTATAAGATAAGATTGGTGGCATCAAATCAATGTGGACATGATACTACTTACAGAAATCTCAAAGTATTTCCGAATTCAGTACGTTCGTTTTTTACAACATCAGGCAATAGCGGATGTGCACCATTTACAGTAAAATTCTTTAATAAATCGGTTGGTGGAAAGAATGTAAGTTGGAATTTCGGAAATGGCAATACATCTACATTAGATTCACCTGAGGTTGTATTTTCAACACCGGGCATTTACAATGTTAAACTGTTTGTGAATAATGGCTGTAGTTATGACACATCATTCGTAAATATTAGCGTCTTTAAGTCGCCAGACTTTAGTATTTCAAAAAATAAACCAGTTGAATGTAGCGGCCAGCCTATTCAATTTAACTCACAAATATTAGATAGTGGCGCCATTGTATGGTACTTTGGAAATGGTGACAGTTCAACCTTGTTTAACCCCGTATATACGTACAGTACACCAGGCCTAAAACCAATAACCGTTAGATTAAGTTCCTTTGTAAATAATTGCCCTACGATTAAACATGATACAGTAAGAATTAATCCCATTCCAAATATTACATTAACTGTTAATGACAGTTCAGCTTGTGTATATGAAACATTCAGATTTAATGCTTTAGGCTCAACTGCACAATTCTACACATGGAATTTCGGAGATAATAATTCTAACAGCGGTATTCAGGTAAATCATACCTATGCATCAGATGGTAATTATACTGTAAAACTTATTGCAGAAACTCCATTGGGATGTAAAGATTCTACTGAAATAGGCATACTTGTTTACCCTAAACCTAATGCATTATTCAATTATTCTCCCATAGATACTTGTAACGGCCCCGTTAAAGTTAATTTTACCAATAATAGCACAGGTGCTAATACATACAATTGGACTTTTGGAAATGGTGACAACTCAAATTTATTGAATCCGAGTACAACATATAATACAGTTGGAGCTTACCCAGTGCGCCTTATAGTCTCAAATCAGTATAGTTGTTTTGATACTGCCACTAAGATTTATCATGTTTATCATATTCCACAAGCTGATTTTTCAGCATCAGTTTATAATGGTTGTGAGCCTTTAAATGTGCAGTTTAATAACACCAGCATAAATGCTTCCACTTATTTGTGGGACTTTGGCGATGGGTCATTTTCTATGGATAAGCAGCCTAGTCACTTTTATTCTACACCAGGAAAATACTTTGTAAAAATGATTGCTACAGAAGGAGGGATGTGCACAGATACTGCTTATATCATTGACTCCATTGTGGTATATCCTCTTCCAACCGCAGATTTTGATTGGTATGTAGATACATTACAGGCTTTCAAGCCATTTTTAACTGTTAATTTCATAAACCAGTCAGTTGATGCCAATAATTACTTCTGGTACTTTGGTGATGGAAGTAACATAAACCCAAATGAAAATCCTGTTCACAGGTTTCCTTTCAGTGGTGATTATAGAACTACTTTAATTGTTAAATCTATTGATGGCTGTTTAGATACAATAACAAAACAGATTTCAATACCAGAGTATAAGAAAGGTTTATATGTGCCAAATGCATTTACACCTGATTATGGTCAGGAAGATGTGAGAACCTTTAAACCCTCAGGAATTGAACTCAGAACATACTATCTCAAAATTTATAATAAGTGGGGAGAATTAATATGGGAAACAGACGAGTTAACTGAGAAAGGTGAACCAAAAATTGGTTGGAATGGAATTGACAACAGGGGTAGAGTTTGTCCGCAAGGTTCATATGTATGGGTAATTGAGGCAACATTTACAGATGGAACTAACTGGACAGGTATGGTTTATCCTAAAGGAAATCAAAAGCCTGTCACAGCTGGTAATGTAACTTTGATAAGATAAAATGAGATATTTAATTTTATACATTATTTTCTTATTAGGCATTTCTGCTTATGGTCAGGATTTTATATATGATCAAACCTATGCTAATAGGTTACTTATGAATCCTGCATTTTGTGGTCATTCCGGTTCAGGTAAATACACAGTTTCATTATTTAAACACAACCAATTTGCTGCCAATCGTGGCCCTTTTAATTATTCCAGTTTTTCTGCTGATTATGGAATTTGTCGTTCTATTTTCTCGCTTGGTTTAATCGGCCAAACATATACACAAGGTGACGGGTTATTAAAAACAAGCTCAATTTCCTTATTATCAGGCGCAGCCATACGATTAAATAGCAGAGCATATATGAGTGTTGGTTCTCAATTTAGTTACATCAGCACTTCGGTTGATTGGGATAGGTACGTATTTTCTGACCAGTTGGACCCTATTTATGGAATAATAAATCAATCTTCAAATGCTAATGCCAATCTGTTTAACCAAAATAACTATGGCGTATCAATAGGTACTAAGTTGATGACTATGAATCGAAGTAAAATGCTGTTTTTTAATCCGGGAATAGCATATTATCATATAGTACGCCCAAACAATGCTTTGTTAAGTAATTCTGTACAGTTGCCTGCCAGATTAACTTGCCATTTAGGGGTACTTATCAAACGAAATCAGAATTACCTTGATAATTCATTTGAGTTGCATTTCAGATATGATAATCAAGATCAATTTCAAACGTTAATCAGTAGAGTGGGATTTTACACCAAAGCTAATATTGTAACTGGCATTTCATGGAGAAACAATTTATATAAAAATAGAGGTCAATTTGACGCTCATAAACTCTTAGTTGATTTTAGGTATGTTGCGAATAATGGACTTAAATACATCGTTTCAGGAGGTATTGATGTGGCAAATAAACGAACCAATGTAAACGGGTTAGGTTTAGGGTTTGAATTAGGTATTGTATTTACACCTAAGCCACGTTATTGCAAACCACTAGAAATATTTAAAAAGGGAGGAGGTTCAATTGATGCAGGGCACGACTCCCGTTCCAATTCTAAATCAAAGCGTGGTCGTATGGAATGCCCTAGCTTTATAAATGATGCCAGTAAGATTAGAGGCTATGAAAGTGATATGTTTTGATGAATTCTACCAATTCATCTTCTTAAAATTCTATCCTTGTTCAGATATCTCCACATTCATAAAACTATCTATTATCACTGAAAATTTTTACGAAGTTCAATGAGTTTTAGATGCACACACTGCGCAGTAAAAGCGTAGTAGGTGGAAATAATGTCTAAAATGAATGCAAAAATGCCCCCAATTTTGCCCCTAAAATAGAAAAGCCGCTGAAAATCAGCGGCTTTCTGTGCCCAAGAGGAGACTCGAACTCCTAAGCCCATACGAGCACCACCCCCTCAAGATGGCGTGTCTACCAATTTCACCACTTGGGCCTTTAGAGGTACCGAGCAGATTCGAACTGCTGTAGGAGCTTTTGCAGAGCTCTGCCTAGCCTCTCGGCCACGGTACCTTGTAAAGTGGTGCAAAGATATAAAAATTGTATTCCCATGCACAAATAGTTTTTCTGTAAACACAGATATTGTGCTTATCGGGTGATAACCAGTTTGCCTTTATACAGCAACTCCTGACGTTCGTTGAATAATTCAGCGTAATACATTCCGGCTGTTATTCCGGCAACATCCACATCAATTTTTTTCTCTTGATAATCGGTAATAAGCGGGAAGGTTTTTTCCAGTGTAGCTTGCCCATGTACAGAGGTGAGCAAAAGTTTTATCTGTGTAAACCGGTACCTGTTTTCTATTACAATGCGCAACTTATCCTGAACCGGGTTAGGCATCAACTCTATACCAATGGGTTCCAACAGCGCTGAGTCAACCGGTTCGCGCAGGTAATATCCATGCAGCAAATAAAAAGCCTTACGCGCATCAGGTATTCCGTAACCCAAAGCTGTATCGGGTGCAGAGTATTGATGGGCACTTTGTATTAACGCCTCCCGTATTTGCCAGGCGGTAGCTTGTGGCTTGCTGCTCCACAAAGAAGCGGCAAGAGCACTCATTAACGGACAACTGAATGAGGTTCCGTTTACCCTATAGATGTTTCCGTCAGTACCCACAACAGTACTTCTGCTGCCCAGTGTAACTACCTCGGGTTTTAATCGTCCGTCAGCCGTTGGCCCGAAACTACTAAAGCTTGATCTTACGCCTATGCTGTCCACCGCACCAACCGTAAGTACACTGTCACCATCAGCAGGAGCGGAGATGTATTTCCATGCACTGTTACCTTCATTTCCGGCACTGTTAATCACCAGAATTCCTTTGGTAGCAGCTAAATCAGCAGCACGGGTTATGATGGTGGTATTACCGTCCATTTCTGAATAAACATAGTTCTCTAAACTATCCGTCATGCCTTTGGAATACCCCAATGAGGTGCTGAAAATATCCGCTCCGATACTATCCGCCCACTCAGCAGCCATGGCCCAGTTATCTTCTTCTCTTCTTGATTCAGAAGAAATGTCTTCTGTACGTGTAAGTAAAAACTGCGCATCATAAGCGCCTCCATATAGTTTTTGCGGATAGATGGCCGCGATATTGGAAAGCACCATAGTACCATGTCCGCCAGCATCAAACACATGAGGGTCGTTATCTACAAAATCATATGTGCCCAGTATTTTGTTTTCCATAAACAAATGTCTGAATGCCGGTATTTGGTGAATATTTAAATACCCATCATCCATCAGGCAAATGAGTTTGCCTTGCCCGCGGTAATCGTGTGCATTTAAAACATCATTAAACGTTATGCGAAGTTGTTGCCTGTAAATGGAAATTCGGCTGTAATCTACTTCAAAATCAAGGGTGGAATTACTTCTTACCACTGCCGAATGATACGGTTTAACTACTGGACTAATATTCCTTACAAAGAATAATTCTTTAGTTTGTTTTAACTGCTGTTCATCCATTTCAGCCAGCACATAATTGAGCCACTTAGAACTGGCAACAATTTTAATTTGCTGTTTTTTTAGTTCATTAAGGTAGACGGAACAGATAGGATAATCGGTAAAATCAATCGCTATTCCCTGATTTTTTCTTCGGTCAATTGATTTAGCAGAAAGAAATTGTTGCGGTTTAATCCGGCTGATGTCGCCCTTATCTTTAAAGTAGATTCTGTATAGGGGAGTCTGAGCAAAACAAGCAGTTGAAATGCCCCATAGAAATAAAAACAATACTTTTTTATGCACCCCGCAATTTAGGGTTAGCTGCAGGTAGTTAAAAATAAAATTTGTGAGATTGATTTCAGTTTGTAGTTTTAGCATCAGAACAAAAACCAACCTTCAATGAAAAAAGTATTAAAGTGGATTGGAATAATTGCCTTGCTGTTTGTAGTAATTATAACTCTGGGGGCCTTGTACATTGGCTTGAGTGATATTCCGACTTATGCACCGGTAACCTCAGATTTTAAAGCAGATATAACTCCTGAACGGGTAATGAACGGGCAACGCATTGCTTCGATGCTTTGTGTGCAATGCCATGCAGGAGAAGATGGGAAACTAACAGGTAAATTAATTAAAGATATTCCTGCCGAATTTGGTAAAGTGTATTCAAAAAACATAACTCATCATCATGAAGCAGGAATTGGGAAATGGACAGACGGGGAGTTGTACGTGCTGTTAAGAACCGGATTGAAGCCAGATGGAAAATACCTTCCTCCATACATGCCCAAGTTCCCGTTGGTAGCTGATGAAGACTTAAAGGACATTATTGCCTGGTTGCGCTCTGATGGTGATATGCTTCAGGCGGCAGAAAATGAGGCTCCTGATTCTGAACCCTCTTTTGTAACAAAACTACTCTGTCGTGTTGCATTTAAACCTTTGCCTATGCCGGAGCAGGAAATTAAACGTCCGGATACGAACGATTTAGTGGCTTTGGGCAAGTACATTGTTGATGGTCAGATTGCTTGTTTTGCCTGTCATTCCAAAGATTTTAAAACCATGAATGTATTGGAGCCCACCAAATCAGAGGGCTATTGCGGTGGGGGTAATCCGCTTTTAAATTTAAGCGGAGAAATTGTACCTTCAAGCAACATTACAATGGACAAAGAAACAGGAATTGGTAATTATACCGAGGAACAGTTTATCAATGCCGTTAAGTACAACAAAAAAACAGACGGGACTTTACTTCGTTACCCCATGGTGCCTCACTCCGCATTAACCGACCACGAAGTAAGAGCCATTTTTGCCTATTTAAAAACTGTACCGGTAATATCCAATAAAGTGCAGTAAAAGTTCTGTAGTGAATCATGACACAAAGTTTACTCATAGGAAAGTGCTATCATTAGCGAAATTCTGTACTTATTGACCCGACACCCTTGCTCCGTATAAGGCATATTTTTCACAGCTTTTAAAACAATTTTCGTTCACAATTGTATCTTATTTAGAATTATTCAAAATAAGTCTTTTCTATTATGCTGCATTGACTTATTTTTGCTCGCTTAATGTTATTTAATTAGTCTAAATACAAAATTTAAATGCCTGAGAATGTTGACATATTAGAGGAATTAACGAATAGTGAATACAAATACGGTTTTGTAACTGATATAGAAATGGAAACGGCCGCCAAGGGCCTTACTGAAGACACTGTTCGTTTTATCTCTGCCAAAAAAAATGAGCCTGAGTTTATGTTAGAATGGCGTTTAAAAGCATTCAGACACTGGAAAAAGTTAGAAGAACCAACCTGGCAGAATGTTACTTTTCCTAAGATTAACTACCAGGACATTATTTATTACGCTGCCCCAAAAGAAAAAAAGAAGTACGATAGTCTGGATCAGGTAGACCCGGAATTACTCAAAACTTTTGAAAAACTAGGTATCTCCTTAGGCGAACAAAAACGTTTAACCGGAGTGGCTGTTGATGCAGTGTTTGATTCCGTTTCTATTGCCACCACGTTTAAAGATAAACTCCATGAGGTAGGCGTTATATTTTGCTCTGTGAGTGAAGCTGTTCAAAATCATCCTGAGTTAGTAAAAAAATACCTGGGTTCAGTTGTCCCTTATACAGATAATTATTTTGCAGCACTTAATGCTGCAGTATTCAGTGACGGTTCATTTGTATACATCCCCAAAGGTGTTCGTTGTCCGATGGAACTTTCCACGTATTTCCGCATCAATGCTGAGAATACAGGACAGTTTGAACGTACCTTGATTATTGCTGATGAAGGAGCACACGTAAGTTATCTGGAAGGTTGCACAGCTCCTATGCGCGATGAAAACCAACTGCATGCAGCAGTGGTAGAATTAATTACCATGGACAACGCAGAGATTAAATACTCTACTGTACAAAACTGGTACCCCGGAGATAAAGAGGGCAAAGGCGGTATATTTAACTTTGTTACCAAACGTGGTACATGTCTGGGCAAAAACTCGAAAATCAGCTGGACACAGGTAGAAACAGGTTCAGCCGTTACGTGGAAATACCCCAGTTGTATTTTGAAAGGAGACAACTCAGTAGGTGAGTTTTATTCCGTTGCTGTAACCAATAATATGCAGCAAGCTGATACCGGCACCAAAATGATTCACTTGGGCAAAAACACCCGTAGTCGTATTGTGTCCAAAGGTATATCGGCAGGTAAGTCGCATAACACTTACAGGGGTTTAGTAAAGGTTAGTAAAAAGGCTGATAAGGCCCGCAATTATACGCAGTGTGATAGTATGCTCATTGGCGACAGATGCGGAGCACATACTTTTCCATATATTGAGATTAACAACAAATCAGCGGTTGTAGAACATGAGGCCAGCACCAGTAAAATTGGTGAAGACCAGATTTTCTATTGCAACCAGCGTGGTATAGGAACAGAAGAAGCCATAGGTTTAATTGTAAATGGATTTTGCCGCGAAGTACTTAACCAGCTACCTATGGAATTTGCTGTAGAAGCACAAAAATTGTTAGCAGTTAGCCTGGAAGGAAGCGTAGGATAATTATTGAAAGCCAAATTAGATGAGTACAGTAATAATCTGTGCAATCTGTGGCATACTAAAGAATACATATGTTAGAGATTAAAAATTTACAAGCAGAAATTGATGGAAAGAAGATTCTGAATGGAATCAATTTGGTCGTAAATCCCGGAGAAGTTCACGCCATTATGGGCCCTAACGGTGCCGGCAAAAGCACACTATCTGCGGTATTGGCCGGTCGTGCTGATTATGAAGTAACCGGAGGTTCTGTTTCCTTTAACGGGAAAGATTTGCTTGAAATGGCTCCTGAAGACAGAGCACGTGAAGGCGTTTTTCTGGCTTTCCAATATCCTGTTGAAATACCTGGTGTAAGCACCGTTAATTTTTTGAAAACAGCCATCAATGAAAAGCGTAAATACTTAGGTTTAGATCCTATGGAGGCCACCGACTTTCTCAAGTTTATGAGGGAGAAAATGGAGCTGATGGAAATGGATAAAGCACTTACAAGCCGCAGCCTGAACGAAGGTTTTAGCGGAGGAGAGAAAAAGCGTAATGAAGTCTTTCAAATGGCTATGTTGGAACCTAAGTTATCCATCATGGATGAAACAGATTCAGGTTTGGACATTGATGCCTTGCGATTGGTTTCAGCAGGTGTAAACAAGTTGAAAGACGGTGAACGCTCATTTGTAGTTATCACACACTACCAGCGTTTGTTGGATTATATCGTTCCCGATTTTGTACATGTGCTTTACAAAGGCCGCATTGTAAAAAGCGGAGATGCCGGTTTGGCCAAGGAGTTGGAAGTAAAAGGATACGATTGGATTAAAAACGAAGTTGAAGCTGCTGTATAAACTATGCTAACAGAAAAAGTAAAACAGGATTTTCAGCAATATATACTGCAGGCAGAAAAAGAAAATGCATTAACGCAGATAAGGGAACATGCGTTTGCCGAGTTTGAGAAGCTGGGATTTCCAACCATAAAACAAGAAGAGTGGAAATACACCAATCTGAAACCCGTTACTGAAAAAGAGTTTCAGTCAACCTGTGAAATCAATTCACACATTAAAGAATTGGTGAAACAATCCATATTCGCGCAGCTTAAGGCCAACTTACTTGTTTTTGTAAACGGCACTTTTGTGAGTGAGCTTTCCTGCATTTTGGAAACCGATAGTGCCGTGGTTATCGGCAGTTTGGCTACAGAGCGTAAAAATCACGAAGCTGTTTTTACCCGTCATTTCGGGAAATATGCTAAGGTGGAAGGAGAAGCAATGAACGCCCTCAACACTGCTTTATTGAGTGATGGTGCATTTGTACACGTTGCTGCAGGTAAAACTGTGCAGTTTCCTATTGTTATTTACAATCTGGTTGATGGTTCAGATATGAACGTTTTGAATCAGCCACGTAACCTGATAGTGTTGGAAAAAAGTGCTTCAGCCACCGTTGTTGAAGCCTATTTCGCCACGGGAAAAAATGCTTCTTTTACTAACGTGGTAACAGAAGTGTATGCAGATGAAAATGCACACTTGGAGCAATACAAAATTCAACAACAGGAGGGGGAGTGTTACCAGAATAATTTCACTCAGGTGTTTCAGGAGAGTAATACCAACATCAACCACGTTACCCTTACACTTGACGGCACATTTGTTCGCAACAACCTGCATTTTTACATGAATGGTAAAAACTGCAACAGTTTGCTTTACGGTTTGTATGTAACTGGTGCTAAAAACTTTGTAGATAACCATACTCGCGTTGATCACGCCCAGCCCAACGGTTTCAGTGATGAGAAATATAAAGGTATTCTGAAAGATCAGTCAACGGCAGTATTTAACGGCAAAATTGTGGTGCATTTAGATGCACAAAAGACTAATGCATATCAACGCAATCAGAACATTTTATTAAGTGATGAGGCCACAGTAAACACCAAACCTCAATTGGAAATTTTTGCCGATGACGTAAAATGCACGCACGGTGCCACCATCGGACAATTAGATGAAGAACCAATGTTCTACTTGCGTAGCAGAGGTATTCCGGAAAGTGAAGCACGTAAAATGTTACTGAATGCATTTGCTGATGACATTGCTGAGAAGATAAAAATACCTGAACTGGTAGCATTACTGGAAGAGCAAATAGATAAAAAACTGTAGTCAGAGAAAATGTAATCTGTGTAAACGGTGGCAAAATTAGACTTAGAGTCAATCAGAAATCAGTTTCCTGTTCTTCATCAGGAAGTCAATGGTAAGCCATTGATTTACTTTGACAATGCAGCCACTACACAAAAACCTAAACGAGTTATTGATGCTTTGGTAAAATACTATGAGCACGATAATGCCAATATTCACCGCGCAGCCCACACTTTGGCCTCACGCTCTACAGAATATTTTGAAAAAACGAGGCAGACAGTTCAGCAATTTATAAATGCCCGTGAAGCCGAAGAGTGCATATTCACCAAAGGAGTTACAGAAAGTATCAACTTAGTAGCTCAAACCTGGGGACGAAAATTTCTGAAAGCGGGTGATGAGATTATCATCACTACCATGGAGCACCATAGCAATATAGTTCCCTGGCAAATGATTTGTGAAGAGACAGGCTCAGTTCTTAAGGTAATTCCTATCAATGACGCAGGTGAACTTGTGATGCCGGAGTACGACAAACTTTTGTCGAACCGCACAAAAATGGTTGCCTGTGTTTGGGTGAGTAACGCTTTGGGTACGGTTAATCCTGTAAAAGAAATTATAACCAAAGCGCATGCTGTTGGAGCTAAGGTGCTGTTGGACGGAGCACAAGCCTGCTCACATCTGGATGTTGATGTACAAGATTTAGATTGTGATTTTCTGGCAGTTTCTTCACACAAACTTTATGGACCTACGGGCGTTGGAGTATTATATGGTAAACGGGAAATTCTGGAGTCTATGCCACCTTATCAGGGGGGAGGGGAAATGATAAAGGAAGTAACCTTTGCCAAAACTACGTACAATGAAATACCCTATAAATTTGAAGCAGGTACACCTAATATTGCAGATGTAATTGCCTTTCAGTATGCACTTGAATTTGTTCAGGAAATAGGAAAGCCAAGTATCGCATCACATGAAAATGAGTTGCTCAAACACTTTACTGAAGGAGTGAATTCTATCAATCAATCAGCTCATTCACCAATTAACTTAATTGGTACAGCGCAGCAGAAAGTCTCAGTTCAGTCCTTTACTTTCAATACGTTACATCATTTTGATGCAGGCATGATGCTCGATGCAAAAGGCATTGCTGTGCGTACCGGCCATCATTGCACTCAACCTTTAATGCACCGATTCGGGTTGGAAGGAACAGTGAGAGCATCCTTTGCCGTATACAATACAAGGAATGAAATTGACGTGTTGTTAGATGCATTGGAACGACTAAATAAGTTATAGGCATAATCAGATTAAAAGTGGCGAATACAACCGATATACAAAACGAAATTATTGACAACTTTTCTCTGTTTGACGGAGATATGGAAAGTACGCTGTTTTATCTGATGGATTTAGGTAAAAAATTACCCGCTATGCCACAGGAGCATAAAACGGAAGATTACATCATCAAAGGTTGCCAGAGTAAGGTTTGGGTGTATCCTACATTTGTAAATGGAAAAATACTTTTTGAGGCAGACAGTAATACTGAAATAACCAAAGGATTGGTATACCTTTTATGGAGTATTTGGAATAACCGCACACCTGAGGAAATATTAAGCGCTGAGCTATTTTTCATAAACAAAATAGGAATGAGCAACATGATAGGTTCCCAACGCAGCAACGGCTTTGCCAATATGATTAAACAAATGAAGATGTATGCTTTGGCTTATAGTGGTGCACCTGAGCAAAATTAATTGAACAACTATGACAGAACACAATACTGAAAATACACACAAGCCAAGCAGAACTTTTGCTGATGTACAAAATGAAGCTATAGAGGTTATTCAAACCGTTTTTGACCCTGAAATTCCGGTTAACATATACGAATTGGGACTTATATATGAAGTAAAAGTTTCCAATGATTTAGACATTGAGGTGATTATGTCACTTACCTCTCCGTTTTGTCCGGCTGCTCAAAGTATGCCGGCAGAAATAAAAGAAAAGCTCGAAAAAATTGAAGGAGTGAGGGGGGTAGAGGTAAATGTGGTGTTTGAACCGCCATGGACACAAGACATGATGAGCGAAGCGGCCAAGCTTCAGCTTGGGTTCATGTAATTTTTGATTCAGGTATTTTAATCCATTTGATTTTCATTATATTGCATTCGCAATGCAACATATTGGCATGTTAAAGTGTCAATAGGTACATAAACCCGATTAGAATGAGAATACAAGCCTGCGGCCGAATTATTTTATCACTGCTTTTAATATGCTTTTTGCCAACTATTTCTTTGGCAAAACACTTGGTTGGCGGCAGCATGGAGTATACTTACATTGGTCAGTTTAATGGATTACAGCGGTACAATATCAAATTAACACTTTACAGAGATTGTCAGATAACCCCATCTAATCCAAATCCAACACCTTTTGATCCTGATATCACTATAGGTATTTTTAATGCTAATGCTACACGAACATTACAAACGTCATTAAACATTCTAAAAGGTACTGAGGTTGCAGTAAATCCCCCAACTGGTGGAAGTAATTGTTCTTTTTTACCTAATGTATGTTTAAGGGAGGCTGTTTATCAAAAGAATGTTGATTTACCCTCAAGCACGGTGGGTTACCATTTGGTATGGCTGCGTTGTTGCAGAACTGACATCATTACCAATCTAAATCAGAATGCAGGACAAGGGTATTATGCATTCATACCCCCTACAGCAAATAATAACAGTTCTCCCTACTTTGTTGGGGTGCCGGCACCTTTTATCTGCGCCAATGATTTAGCTCAGGTTATCAATACAGCCACCGACCCCAACGGTGATAGTTTAGCCTACTCTTTGGTTCATCCATTTGCCGGGGGAACAGCTGCTCAACCTACACCTTATGACCCCAACCCGCCTTCAACATTGTCGTTACCTTTGCCTTTGGTAACATACACAACGGGTTTCAATACTAATCAACCATTTGGAGCCGGAGGTACTGCTACAGTTAATACGGCATCTGGTTTATGTGATTTTAAAGCGCTTAATGCAGGAGCATATGCCGTTGCAGTTGAAGTGAGAGAATATAGAAATGGTGTGTTTTTGGGTTCAGTTCGAAGAGACGTATTGTTAATGGTATTAAATTGCCCGCCTAACCCACCTGCCAACTTAGCTGCAACCGGTGGAAGTGGAAATACATCGCCTACAATTATAGCGGGAGAAACCACCTGTTTTCCTATAAAATTTGTTGATTCGCAAGACAGCATCTACATCACCAGCTTCGGAGATATTCTGGATGGTACAGGCGGTTATACAGGTACTTTAGCCACTTTACCTGATGTTGTTGATAGTGGTGAAGCTACCGCCACATTTTGTTGGACACCTAATTGTAATGCAGTAAGAACCGCTCCCTATATTTTTAGTGTACAAGCCAGAGACAATGGTTGTCCGCCTAAAATAACTACTATTAATTATTCCATTAAGGTTGATCCGTTTAGAGGAGTAAACACCATTGTGGGAGATACTTTTATATGCACACCGTTTAATGGAAAAACATATGCTGTTTCCGGAAGGGCGGGTTCAACGTATACATGGGCTGTAAACGGAGGTTCGTTAATTTCAGGGCAGGGGACATCGAGTGTGGTAGTTAATTGGCCCAATACAACAGGTACAGGTAGTATTACTGTAGTAGAAACTAATTCTAAAGGCTGTGTGGGAATAAATAATACCCGAACAGTGATTATGCAATCAAAGCCATTGAGTAACGCCATAACCGGTGACGGCATTCCTTGTGAAGGTGATAAATCAGTAACCTATACTGTTAATAATAACTCAGGGAATACCTACATCTGGGGAGCCACAGGAGGCACAATTGTAAGCGGAGGAACATCCAATCAGGTAACAATCAACTGGGGCAGCTCAGGTTCAGGTTATATTTGGGTACGTGAATATACATCAGGTGGCTGTCCTGGTGATTCCAATACACTAAGCGTAACTGTACGCCCTAAACCTATTATGGATGCAGGTCCTGATAAAAGTATTTGTGATCCCGGAGCTCCGGTTCAGCTTAATGCATCAGGTGCACAGATTTTCCAGTGGAACAGCAGCCCTACTTTATCCAACACGTCAATCAATAATCCTATTGCTACACCAACTGTAACTACAGATTATGTTGTTTCAGGGAAATTTACTGCAACAGGATGCATAGGTTATGATACAGTCAGAGTTAACGTTTACAGCCGTCCTGTCCCTATAAATATTTCAGGTGACATACAACCCTGTGAATTCACATTAAATGTGGGTTACAGCGTTTCTCCAAAATCAGGTTCCACATATAGTTGGTTGGTAAATGGCGGAAACATTATCGGGGGCTCAACAGGAAGCAGCATTTTTGTGAATTGGGGTGGAAAGGGTAGCGGCAAAGTGATGGTAATTGAAACCAATCAAAACAACTGTACAGGTGACACCATGTTCCTACCTATTAACATCAGAGAAATACCGGTAATTGATGCAGGAATTGACTCATTAATTTGTGAAGGTGAAACTGTTCAACTAAATGCTACAGGGGCCAATCTTTTTGTGTGGACTCCTAATTCATCTTTAAGTAGTACATCTATTCCTAATCCGATTGCCAATCCGGTAAACACAACAAAATATTTTGTTAAAGGTTATTTGGTTGCGGGTGGTTGTGAGGCAAACGACTCGCTGCTCATTACGGTTTTAAACAAACCTGTTCTTAATATTGGCGTTGGAGATACTGTGTGCAGGGGTACAACAGTTGAATTAAAAGTACTGGTAGGAACTGATTTCAAATGGAACACAGGAGCTACTTCGCAAAGTATTTTTGTAACTCCCAATACTACATCAGCCTATTGGGTATTGGTACAGAATCAGAAATGTATTTTCGATACACTTAAAGCTTTTGTGGTGGTTAATCCTACGCCTGTTGTTGTAGTAACACCAAGTGCTACCAGCGGAATGGAACCTTTGAAAGTTGATTTTGCCAACTTTACTACTGATGCGGATACTTACGACTGGCGCATGGGAGATGGTGTTGGCCGGTTCTCTTCCGTTAATGTCTCCTACCTGTATGAAATACCTGGTAAGTACACCATGCGCATGTATGCCAGTAACGTTTACGGCTGTAAAGACAGTGTTTTCATTGATATTGATGTGCAGGAAATGCAATACTTTATCTTAATCCCGAATGTAATAACACCTGACGGAGATGCTTTAAATGACATTTTCGAAATTACCTATTCCGGATATCTGGATGTGAAAGGAATGGTGATTAACCGTTGGGGCCAAACTGTTTACGAATGGGGTAACGACAAATGGTGGAATGGCCGCATCAATGGCAATGAGCCGGCTGACGGACAGTATTTTTATATTATTGAATGTAAAGGGCTGCGTGGCAGAGTAGATACTTACAAAGGCCCGTTAACAGTAATTCGCTAAACCTTTTGGTTAGCATTCAGCTTTTCCTATTTTTGCTGCTCAAATTAGAAACTTATGGCCAGTACATCAGATTTATCAAACGGAGCATTTATCAAACATAACGGAGAGTTGTGTCAGGTGTTGGAGTATATTCACCGTACCCCCGGAAACCTTCGTGCATTTTACCAGGTGAAATTAAGAAACGTAAAGACGGGTAAGCAAATGGAACACCGCTATCGCGCTGGTGAAGGCATTGAATTTGTTCGTGTGGAGTTTAAAGAAATGCAGTACCTGTACAAAGATGGCTCAAGTTTGGTGATGATGGATCCTGAAACATTTGATCAGGTGTATGTGGATGAAATCCTGTTGGGAGATGCAGCTGGTTTTATGAAAGAAGAAATGATGGTTAAAATTGCCTTTGAAGGCGACACCCCCATATCTGCTGAGCCACAAACATTCGTTGTAATGGAGATTACTTATACTGAACCTGGTGTAAAAGGTGACACAGCTACTAATACACTAAAGCCGGCTACTATTGAAACAGGAGCACAAATAATGGTTCCTTTGTTTGTGAATGTAGGTGAAAAAGTGAAAATTGATACGCGTACTCGTGAGTACGTGGAGCGGGTAAAATAAATTTACCTGAATATAAAAAAAGACCGTGGCCAGTTGGTTCCGGTCTTTTTTTATGCCCGCATGAGCCATTGGAGCAAGAAGATAAATCCGATAACAGAACACACCCCTAGCGGGAGACCCAGCAAAACAGAAAGTGCCACCCGCATTTGAGTTGACAGCTTTTTGAAAAACAACTGGTCTGCAATAATCTGTAGAAGGAAAATTCCTCCGGTATACACCACAAACATCAGCCAATTACCAACGTTGGTCATCCATTTGAAGTTGTAGTACCCTTCATCAATAAAAAAAAGTATCAAAGTAAGACTCACTGATGTGAGCAGATAAGTGGTGGTGGGTTTATTATTCATGTTGCATAAACGATTGCATCGTCAGGTTTAGTATAAAAAAGAGAAAGCCGCCATAATTGGCGGCCTCTCAGAAAAAATCAGCAATTCTTATTGATAAGATTAAATAACAATTATTATTCTTTAATCAACTTACTGCGCTGAATCAGTTCACCTTTAGCGTTCGTAAGGGTAATGAAATAGATTCCGGCTGGCTGGTTCGTAAGGTTTATGCTGTTGGTGTTTTGTGCTTCTATCACCAACTTACCTGTTATATCCATGATGCTGATGTTGCAATTGTCGGACAGGGTAATATGACTACGGGTAGGGTTGGGGTAAAAACTCACAGCCTTAGCAGTTGCACTTTCTTTTATTCCTACAGATACAGGATTGGCTTCTTTAAATAAACTATCAATTTCCAGTGTACTCAATGCTCTACTATAAATCCGAATATCATCCAAATCACCTTTATAGTAGTAATCTGTTCCCAACACGTTGGTAAAACCTGCAACTAAATTAGCTCCGGTAATGTTGAAATCTCCGGTGGTAAAAGAGGTGCTGCTGCTACCCACGAATTGACCGTCAATAAACAGAGAGGTGGAACCACTGAAAGTACTAACAACTGTAACATTATGCCATAAAGCATCCATCGTATTTCCTGAAAACACTCTTACAGGACCTCCAACACCACCGGGTGATGGTTTGTAAAAGAATCCTAACGTATTATCTGCGGTACCAAATTGCCCTACGTTGATGCAATATTGATCAAAGGAAGGACTGTCTTTGCGTTTATTTAGTAGGGGGGCAAATTGAGTGGTATTAAACTTAGCCCAGACTGAGATAGTAAAATTATTGTTTCCCATACGGAAAGCAGGAGCATCTCCAAAATCTATTTTGTCATTGATGCCATCGAATGCGTATGCTTTATTTGTGTTTCCAAACCGGTCTGTGGTAAGTGATGCACCAGTTACTGTTCCATTATTGCTGCCTATTTCATCGTTGGCGTTACCAGCATTAAAGGAGTATTTGGCAACAAGTCCTGAATTCAAATCTACAACTGGGTTGGGCTCATTAAATAAACTAATAACCTCCGTTTCATTTAAAACCCTGTTGTATACCTTAATGTCGTCAACAGAGCCATTCAAATTTCCCGGGTACGTGTTGTTACCAGATTGTCCGATATAAATTGAATCACTGGTGTAGTTGAGTGCAAAACCTTTGTAAATACTCCATTCTTTTTGTCCCCCTATGTACATTCTCATGGAGTCGTGGTCAATCGCTATAACATAATGTTGCCAGCCTGTAGGTGCTGCATTGGCTGAAAATCCTAAAGTGCTTTCTGTGGGACCATTTTGACTTACACTAAGGTATTTACTATTGGAGGTGTATACACTTAAACACAAAGTAGCGAAATATGCATTGGTTGTGCTGTTAACAATGGAATAAATGTAATTGGTACCAACATTAGAAACGCAAAAGCTGTCAACTTTGACCCAAAGGGAAACAGTCATGTTAGCTGATTTTAATACTGCAGCATTGGGTAAGGTAATGTTATCACCATTGATAAAATTGTAGGCCTTGTTGGCATTTCCGAATCTATCGGTAGTTAAATTAGCCCCGTTTACAGTACCGTGATTTGTTCCTACTTCATCATTGGCATTTCCGCTGTTGAATGAATATTTGGCAACAAGTCCGTTGGTTACCTGTCCATGTGCAATTCCTGTTATTAACACGGTTATTGCAATAAGTAATGTTTTTTTCATACCTGATTTTTTAATTTGTTGATTCAAACCTACCATTTAGTGGTTGTGGTAACTAAGGGCGACCCACTACCTGTTCATTTGGATACATTCCCTGTAATAAATAAGGCCGCTCTCTTTCGGAAGCGGCCTTATTAGGGTCTGTAAATTACTTTACTGAAGTACTATTTTGCTTACGGCTTTTTTATTTGTTTCACATATGAAGTAAATACCTTTAGGTAAATGTTGCAGATTTAATATGGATTTATCAGTTACAGCTTCACTTATCAATACTTTGCCCAGCAAGTTCATAATAACGATAGTGGAGGGTTCAGAGACTTCTACCGTTAGCAAACCTTTGGTTGGGTTTGGATAAAATGTCACACCGGTTAACAGGTTAAATTCTTCCAAACCCACAAAACCAACAGAATAATCTGCTGATGTATTATTACAAGAGATGCTGTTGGCTGATTTAGATACACTAACGCTATATGTACCATTAGAAACAGGAGTATGGGTTGCAGAATTAGCCCCGGTGATATTATTTCCGTTAAGTTTCCATTGGTAAGAATCAAACGGGCCGCCAGTAACTTCCAATTGATTCCCAATTCGTACAATGTTAGGCTGAGGTTTATTATTTACAGTTAGATTTATGGTTTTTATCGAATCACAACCATAAATATTGGTGAAATTGCCCGAATAAAATCCGGTTTGTTTGTAGTAAATGTTATTGAATTTGAAAGAATCCCCTTCGCAAATAACAAATGATAGGGTGTCGTTGGTGTTCGGTTTTAAGGTAAGAGTTAAAGTTACAACTGAGTCACATCCTCCTGCATTATTCAGGGTGTCGCGATAAATACCCGGTGTTGTTAGATTTTGTCCCTTAAAACTATAAGAGCTACCTGGACAAATTGATGCACTTACAGCTGCCGAAGAAGGCCCGCTCAGTGTACCAAAGAACTCATATGCTCCCAAATCAACAGTGCCGTGCTGGATACGTGTATTATCTTCCACATCTTTGGATGAATTACTTGCACTAAAGCTTCCTCCCGATCCATCAGGAATCATATCGTTACCGGCATTAATGGCTTTTGAACAAGGAGATAATCGGAAATTGTTTCCAGCTGCATTTACAAATTCAGGGTCGCTCAAGGTATTTAATAAAATTGAAGGAGTGGAGAGGAAAGAATCAGCAACTTCTGCCATGTTGTATACAATATAAGAGTTTGCACTAAAGTTTCTAGCACCTGCGCGTCTGTTAAAAGCTTTTGCAGGAGCATTACCCCAGAAAATATTATTTGTGGCTATCATTTGAGAGAAATTGGAAGGACTTATTCCCTGTGTTCCTTCAGCACATACCACCCCACCATTGTTTCCCTGAGTATTGTAAGCAAACGTATTCCAATTTATTTTGTAATTAAAAGACGATCCTGAAGAAGTATTGTTACGGCAAACTGCTCCTAATATTGCACCATCATTGTTCAACGAAATATTTCTATACACTGCATTTGAATAAAAACTCCAAGCATATCCTGTAGTGCCGTTAGTTCCTGGAGTATGTAAACCCATCACAGCCCATTCATCAGCTACATTGTTATAGAATTTATTTTGTTGAATAACTAAATTGACTGCCCCATTATCTACATAAAACAAGTAGGTTCCAATAGCAGCACTTGAAACAGCTGTATTGTTCCGAAATACACAGTTTTTTACCGAAATAGTGTGACTGGAACTACCATTTGCATTTCTACTGTAATGAATGCCGGCACCCCACTTACCATTACCATCAGATCCACTATTCGCATTGCCATCTTGTATAGTGAATCCATCAATTATTACAGTTCCGGGTACCAATCCATTGAGACTAATACGAATAACATTGTAAGCATTGTCTTGTCTGTTGGCGTCATCTTTTCTTACGGATGAAGAAAATGTGGGGTCATTTTTACTGATATCTCCGCTTAAAATAGTGTGATAAACAGATGGTGCCCTATTACCAATAGTAGGGTTTCCGGTGTTTGGGAAACCACCATACACAGTAAGCGATTTGTTAGTTATTTCAAAAGCAGTGTTTCTGCCTTGAGCAGAAGTAAGATAAAATGTATCTGCAGCTACCCATACTTGAGCACCTGATGCAGCATTGGTCAAAGCTGTACGTAAATCAGTGTAAGCATTAGTCCAGCTGGTTCCATTGTTGCTTCCTGTTGCTGTTTTTTTAACATAAACAACGTTTTGTCCATACCCTGCTAAACCAAGCAGAATAAGACCTGAAATCAATAAGTACTTTTTCGTTTTCATATGTGTTGATTAATTACAGATACAAAACTATTTGCTGAAACAATCAGGAACTAAAGCCAACCCATATCCTGTGCAATCGGATTCACTTGCCGGGTATGACAGGTTAAAAAAAAAGCCCTGTTTCTATTAAAACAGGGCCGTTAGTGAAGTATGGTGAAATTTAACCTACAGTAAGTTTATTGTCTTTCAGTTGTTGTTCAAAATCTGATTTGCGCTCGCGGGCCACATGAACAGAAGAACCATTTTCAAGTATCAACGTACTGTCGCCCCGACTATATTTTTTGATAAAGTTGATGTTAACAATATACGATTTGTGTGAGCGAAAAAAGTTAACTCTCCCGGCTAATACCTCTTCAAAGAATTTAATTTTTTTACTTACCAACAAAGGCGAACCTGTTTTGAAATGTACGTTGGTATAGGAGCCGTCTGCTTCCATATACATTATATCATTTACTTCCACAAATAATAATCCATCCATAACAGGTAAGGCAATTTTGCTGAACTGGTCATTGTGAAAAGCATCTTTCAGCAAATCGAGCCGCTGTTGCATGTTTTGTTTACTCAGCTTGTGCCTGGCTTTTTCAACGGCTGCTTTTAGTTTATCAATATCAACAGGCTTTAAAAGGTAATCAACTGCTGAAACTTCAAAAGCTTTGAGCGTATACTCATGGTAAGCGGTTACAAATATAATTTCGAAGTCAACATCTCTGAAGAAATTGAGTAATTCAAAACCGTTGTACTCCGGCATTTCAATATCAAGAAAAACCAACTGAGGACGGTGTTGGTTGATAGCAATAACTCCCGCAGGCACACTGGCTGCAGCAGAAATCAGTTCAACATCCGGGCAAAACTGTTTGATAAAACTGCTCAGGGTGTTCCGAGCACGTTCCTCATCGTCAATTATTATGGCTTTGATAGTAGAAGTAGTCATGTATTAAACAAAGATACCTTGAACAGATATCCGTGTTATGGTCAATTCATATTCGGTCACATTGAATTCATCAATACCAGATTACTTCTACCTAATAGCAGCTTATTGTACAATGTAGCCGTATTCTTTTTTAATCTGTGATTTAGTTTTGTTTAACACTTTCACCGTCATGGGTATATTAGTAAGCGGACGGTTATTGCCTGACGAACGAGGTTGCATTACTATTGAATCTGCCACTTCAATGCCTTTCATCACAATGCCGAAAACTGTATAGTTACCGTTTAATTGTTGAGTGCCATTCTCATCAACAGCAATGTAAAACTGAGAACCACTGGAAGCTTTAAGCGGATTTACACTATCACCCATACGAGCTGCAGCAACTGCGCCTCTTACATGTTTAAGTGTGTCTACAAATTCAGCAGGTATGGTATAACCGGGGCCACCTTGCCCGTCATTATTCGGGTCGCTGTCTTTTGAATTGGGATCGCCTCCCTGAATCATAAAGTTAGGTATTACGCGGTGAAAGGTAGTGCCGTTATAAAAACCACTATCAGCCAACTTCAGGAAATTGTCGCGATGCATGGGTGTTTGCTTGTACAACCAAATGTACATTTTACCGAAGGATGTAGTTACTTCAATTATTTTCTCTTTTGCCTCCGGAGCTGGACTAACCGTGTTTTCATCTTTGTCTTTACTTGAACAGGCTAATAAAACAACCAGTGCGAGGATGGGAATCCAAAATGCTTTTTTAATCATGTTATAAATGGTTTTGTTAATGTTAATACTCCGTTTTGCTCGCTAAGGTAATTGAACTCTTCATTTTTTACAATCATGTAACCGTCTAAATCGGCAAAATCTACACCTGCACACAAATGCCAGGCACTCGCTATGCCCAAAGAACTTTCAATCATGCAGCCTATCATTGTTTTTAATCCGGCATTACGGGCATTACTTAAAATTTCTACCCCTTTTTTGTAACCGCCTGCTTTCATCAACTTCATATTTACCCCGTGAAATTGCTCTGATATACTTCGCATGTCGGTAGAGTCGGTAACCGATTCATCTGCCATAAGCAAAAACGGACTACGGGCCTTGGCATATTTATAATCCGCTGTACAATAGCTGGGCATAGGTTGTTCTACAAATGAAATGCGCAGGTGACGCACTTTTTCAAGAAACTGTAAGAGCTCATCTGCATTTTCAAAAGCTTCATTAGGGTCTAAGTAAATGTTACCTTGAAAGTGTTTTGATAGCTCTTGTAAAGAATCGAATCCACTGTCTTTATTGACCTTTATTTTAAGAGAATCGAACCGACTTAAATTATTTAGTGATAAAAATTCTCCAATTTGTTTAGGCTCCATTATTGGAATGGAATAACAGGTTTTTACTTGAGCAGGTAAAGTAATGCCCAAAATATCTGTAAGCTTTTTACCGGTACTCAAACATAAAAAATGCACAAAGGCTGATTCAATACCAAACCTGAGCGAATGGGGGAGTGGCAGGGCGTCTAAAAACTCATTTAAAGTATCAAGTGAAGTGAAGTTTTTGCCGCTTATCAATTGACTGAATTCCTTGAAAAAACGTTCAATAATCTCGGGTGTTTCACCATAACGGATGTTAGGTGCCACCTCACCAAATACTTGATTGCCAATATTGTTAGTGATGGTAACCAGATAGTTCTGTTTATATTCAGAACTGTTGCGGGATATGGCCCAGGTATATTTCAACTCAAGCCGAATGGGAGTAAGTGACCACTGCATAAGGTGTTTTGTAAGGTGCAGCAAATTTGTACTTTATTTTGAGAATTGAAACAGTATATTTGCTAATCAATTATGTCTGATCATAAAAAAGTAGTTAGTCAGTTGTTGGAAGAGGATTACCGCTATGCAGCTGTTTTGCATCAGTTTGGTATTGACTTTTTCGACTACCTTAACCACACTTTAGCCGAAGCTTGCCGCATTTCTAAAGTTGAACCGGTTCGTATTCAGGACCAGTTGGAAGAAAATAGTCTTTGGGCTGCTGAGTTAAGTAAAGACTACCGTTACTATGCACCGGGGCGCCTGGTTACTCACCTGCAAAAAAGTCATCACAATTATGCGCAGGTTATGCTACCTATCATTCAGCACCACATTGAACGCAGCGCTCAGCAATTGGGTAAAGAATACCCGCACCTGCATTTGCTCAACAATATTTTTGATTCTTTCAGAAAAGATTTTCTGGCCCATATACACTACGAGAACACTGTTGTATTTCCCTACATCAAAAAACTGGAAAGAAACAGTATGAGCTTCAGCAATAACTTTCTGCTGGAAGTAAAGAGTTTCTCCTTAGATCACTTCATTATGAAACACGCACATGATGATGATGATATGCTGGTGCTGCGCAAACTCACTCATAATTTCAAGAGTGATTCAAGTGATCATATAGCCTATCGCATTCTTATGAGAGAACTACACGATTTTGAACAGGATTTACAGGTACACAGCTTAGTTGAAGAGCAAGTATTACTTCCCAAAGTTCAAAAATTAGAAAAAGCACTAATGAACAAAGTAAAAGAATTACTCAAGTCCAATTGATTTTAGCTATTTGTTTTACATAAAAAAATCCCGCTTTTGGCGGGATTTTTCTTTATACCGAAATTTGTTATTAAAGTTTAATAGGCTGTAATCGGCTGCGCTGAATAAAGTAATAACTACCGAATAAAGTTATAGAGTAACAAAGGTCACCCAGCAACGACCATTTGTAGAAAGGAATAGCGTTGGTATAACTAAGCACTAAACCCGATGCATTCATTGGGTAAAGTAAACCGGAATACCAATATGCAAAGTTGGTAATGAGGAAAAACACGAGAGATGATGCTACCGCACCGGTTAATACACTACTCACAGTAACTTTTTTACCTATATACATGCCAATAAATGAACTTATTATCATACTCAGATAAACAGTTGCAAACTGCCCTGAAGTAAGGTATTCCATATACAGCGCATCCTGACTACCCATAATTAAATCGCCAATCAATAAACTGATTAACGGAATAAAAATCCCCAATGAACGTCCAAGGAAAGCACCGCTGAACAGAGCAATAGCTGCAACAGGAGAGAAGTTATCAGGGTGAGGCAACAATCTGCTGAATGCTGCAATAAGTACAATAGCAATTATAATATGTGTGCGTTTCATGTGTAATAATTAGTTACCTGCGAAAGTAATGGAGAACTTGCTAATGTGCAATACCGTTTACACACAATGTGCGGGTATTCCGTTTTTCGTCTGAATTTGAGTGATATTGGTCGGCACTTTTACTGCTTTAGCAAAAATGCCCTTTTAATACCGGGTTGTTTTTTGGTAAACGGGGTGCAATGGTTTATTTTCGTCCTTCAAAAATTCTACACATTTATGAATAAAACGAACAGATTCAGCATAGTAACCTTAGCCGTTTGTATGGCGTTCGGGGTATCTTATGCACAACCGGGTAAATCAAAACCTGCCGCAAAACCGGCAGCTACCCCAATGCCAACGGTATCTGCTCCGGCAACAACAGAGCCGGTAACTTCAGCTGTACTTATTGAAAAAATCGAAAAAAAGGAGGGAGAAGTAATTATCCCTTACGAAAAATGGAAACTGCCCAATGGTTTGGTAATTATATTGCATGAAGACCACTCTGATCCTATTGTACACGTAAACGTTACCTACCGCGTAGGTTCTAACCGTGAAGTGGCCGGCCGTACTGGTTTTGCTCACTTTTTTGAACACATGATGTTTCAGGGGTCAGAGCACATTGCTGATGAAGAACACATAAAAATAGTGGAAAGTGCCGGAGGAGAAATGAACGGAACCACCGACCGCGACCGCACCAACTATTTTGAAACCATGCCCAGCAATTATTTGGAAACCGCATTGTGGTTGGAAAGTGACCGTATGGGCTTTTTGATTGATGCCGTAACTCAAAAGAAATTTGAAGTACAGCGCAACGCAGTGAAAAATGAAAAAGGTGAAGGTATGAACCGTCCGTATGGTCGTTTACAGGAAATGGTAGCACAAAACCTTTACCCTGCCGGTCACCCGTATAGCTGGAGTACCATCGGATATCTGAAAGATTTAGATGCTGCCAATGTGCAGGATTTGAAGAACTTTTTCTTACGCTGGTATGGACCTAACAATGCTATTTTAACTGTTACTGGTGATATCAATCCCAAAGAGACACTTAAACTGATTGAGAAATACTTTGGTACCATTAACCGTGGTCCTGAGGTAAAGAAAATGCGTACAGAACCCTTTTATCTCCCTACCGATAAATTTGCCCGTTATCAGGATAAAGTGGGTTTGCCTTTATATCAGTTCATATATCCTTCAGTTAAAAATTACGATGCTGATGAGGCTCCGCTTGATTTGTTAGCAAGCATTTTAGGTGACGGTGCCAACTCATTATTCTACCAACATTTTGTAAAAAAGGAACGTGCTGTTCAAGCTAATGTAAATAACCCTTGCGGAGAATTATCAGGCGAGTTTACCCTTACCGTTGTTCCTTATCCCTATTATACTGAAGATAGTGTAACCAGATGGGTAGCTGAAGCATTTGCTGAGTTTGAAAAAAAGGGTATTACTGATGAACAGTTAGCAGTAGCCAAAGCCAAAATGGAAGCACAAATGATCGGTGCTTTTGAAACCATTGATGGTAAAGCAGCGCAGTTAGCCTCATGGGAGTATTTGCTCGGAAGAACCTGGAACGTAAATGATGACATTAAACGTTACAACCGCGTTACCAAAGAAGACATTATGCGTGTGTACACCCGCTACATTAAAAATAAGAATAAACTGTTAGCAGCAGTATTGCCTTTGGCTCCGGGTCAAAATGCTCAGGACTATGTTGAGCCTGAAACCGGAACCTCAGCCAACTCAGCCAAAGAATACGATGGTTTAGTATACAAAAAAGCCACAGATAATTTTGACAGAAGTGTACGCCCCGCTGTGGGAGCGGCTAAATCTCCGGTAATACCTGTTTATTACACTAAGAAATTCGACAACGGATTACGTATTATTGGCACCCAAAGCAACGAAGTACCTGTAGTTACCATGATATTGAATATAGATGGTGGTCACCTGCTTGACCCTAACGGTAAATACGGTACGGCTTCTTTAACAGCCGATATGATGAATGAAGCTACTAAAAACTATACTTCGGAAGCCATCAGCAATGAACTCGAAAAATTAGGCAGCAGCATTTCATTCTCTGCAAGCGATAATGTAACTACAGTAGTGGTTCGTTGTCTGCGTAAAAACTACGATGCTACCATGAAAATTCTTCAGGAGAAACTTCTGAATCCAAAATTTGATGCAGCTGATTTCAAACGTTTGAAAAAAGAAATGATTGAAGGATTGAATTTCCAGAAAACCAATGCCGCTTTAGTTGCCGGAAATGCGTTTAGAAAACTAATAGTGGGAGATAATATTTTCGGAGCTTCAGCTACTGGTACAGAAAAATCTGTTAAAGCAATTGAGCTTAAAGATGTACAGGATTATTACAACAACTACTATTCTGCTGCATCAGCACGTTTAACCATTGTAGGTGACATTACTGAAGCTGATGCTATAGCTAAGTTAGATTTCCTTAAAACATGGGCCAACAAAACCATCACACTACCAACTGTTCCTGCTGCTCCTCAGTATGACGCCACACAGGTATTTATCGTTGATAAGCCCGGTGCTCCCCAATCACAAATACGCATCGGTTGTGCAGCTATGCCTTATGATTATAATGGTGACTATTACCGTTCACGTTTAACCAATTATATGTTGGGTGGTGCATTCAACAGCCGCATTAACCTCAACCTGCGTGAAGAAAAAGGTTACTCTTACGGATGTTACTCTTACTTCTCAGGCAACAAATACTTCGGTGTGTTTACTGCCGGTGGTAGTATACGAACCAATGCTACGGATAGTGCACTTACTGAGTTCTTCAAAGAAATCAAAAACTACCGTGATGGTGGAATTACCAATGATGACGTAATCAATACCCGCAACTCCATTCTGTTGAGCGAAGCATTGAGCTACGAATCTTCTTTCCAGAAAGCCGGTTTCTTAGGTCAGATTCTTACGTACAACCTTCCTGCTGATTTTACACAGAAACAGGAAAAAGTACTTAACACCATTACACGTGATGAGATGCTGAGCATTGCCAAACAATACATGCCATTAGAAAAAATGATTATTGTAATTGTTGGTGATAAAGATAAAATCAAGAAAAAAGTAGCTGCACTTAACTTAGGTAAAGTAAACGACTACAAACTTGACTAACTGATTTTAAAACAAATAGCAGCCGCCTCCTTGGGAAACCGGGGAGGCGGTTTTGTTTTGCACAGAACAGGTAATAAAAGAATCATTTGAAATGTGCATATTTGTGCAAATACACGGTACAAGATGACCGAACTTTGGGACTTATTACAAAAGCTGGTTAATCCGGAATCCATCATTCACTATGGCGGTCTGGTGCTATTGTTTATCATAGTGTTTGCTGAAAACGGTGTATTTTTCGGCTTTTTTTTGCCGGGTGATTCTTTGTTGTTTACAGCAGGTTTACTTACCGCAACCGGAATTATTAAAGAGCCTATTGAATTAGTGTTATTGTTGGTGGGCATAGCAGGAGTGCTGGGATACGCGTTCGGGTACTACTTCGGGCATAAAACAGGGCAAGCTTTACTTAACCGCCCCGATTCCTTTTTCTTCAAGAAAAAACACATCGAAATTGCACGTGGTTATTACCAGAAATATGGCGGCAAAACACTTATCATAGGCCGTTTTCTACCTATTGTGCGCACCTTTGCACCCATTGTTGCAGGTATCATCAACATGGATTTGAAAAAGTTTATGTTGTTCAATATTTCAGGCTCAGCCATGTGGGTTTTAGTTGTTATAAATGCCGGATACTTTATGGGAAAAACCATACCCAATGCGAGTGACTACCTTGGTTATATTGTAATCGGAATGGTATTAGTTACTGCAATCCCAGTATTTAATGCCTACAGAGCCAAAGTACGCAATAAAAGAGCGGCTCACTTCCCTGAATCAAAGAATTAATCAGGCTTTTTGTGTTTCCATCTCCGGTGGCTCCATAACCATGATGCCGGATCAGCATTAATCACCTCTTCCAACTTGCGGGTGTGCAGTTCTGTTAACTCGTCAGCTTTCATTTCCGATACATCTTTGGTAAGTAACTCCTGGTAAACTTCATACCTTCCGCGTCCTACTTTTTTGATGGTACCAAAGATTACCGCCATTTTAAGTTTTAAGGCTACCTGCTCGGTACCTCTAAACACAGGTGTATCCTGATTCAGAAATGTTGTCCAATACGCATTTTTAACATCAGAAGGTGTTTGGTCTCCTACAAAAGCAGTTACAGTAAAATGGCTTTTGCTATTGCGTAACATTTCCCGAAAAGTATTTTCTACCGGAATCATGTTGGTGCCGAAACGTATCCGCATGTTGTAAATGAATCTTTCGAAATAGGGGTTAGACAGTTTCTTGTATAATCCCTGAATGGTTAAACCGGGCAAATGAAGCGAGGTGGAGGGATTGGACCACTCCCAGTTAAACTGGTGCGACATAATCACAACAATACCCTTACAACCCTCTTCTTTTAATTGGTAGTAAATTCCGGTATCAACAAAACGAATGCGCTTTTTAAGATGCTCGCCTGATATGGTAAGCATCTTAAACGTTTCCAGTAACATGTCACTCAGGTTGTGGTAAAAATCTTTAGCCACCCGGTCAATCTCCTCTGCACTTTTTTGCGGAAATGCGTTGCGCAAATTTTCGTACACTACTTTTTTCCTGTAACCGGTAACATAAAACAATATCACGTACACCACATCAGCCAAAAGGTACAGTATGGGAAAGGGGAGTATGGAAATCAAATAAATAAGCGGAAGAGTAAGATAAAAACCAATTGCTTTCATGTGCATCCAAAAATACGGTTAAATCTGAATTTCTTTAGTCTTACCGTTTTTTATGAGCAGCTTGCGGTATTCATTAAAAATATGCGATTTGGAAACAAACCCTATATAATGTCCGTTTTGCAAAACCGGAAGATTCCACACCTTTGATTTTTCAAACGTATGCATTACTTCCGACATAGGGCTGTTGATATCAATGTAAGCAGTGAGGGGTAAATAAAAATCTTTGACCAGTGTGTTTTCATAATGCGAAGTGTTGAACATAATTTCACGGATATTGTCCAGATACACCACGCCTAAAAGTTGTTGTTGCTCGTTCAACACAGGGAAAATGTTTCTTTTACAGCTGGCAATCACTTCAATCAATTCGCCCAGTGTAGTGTTCATAGTAACGGGTTTAAAATCTGTTTCCAGTAAATTGTGAATGCGCATCATGTCCAGCAGGTTTTCATCCTTGTCTTTGGTTGATAAATGCCCGCGTGCAGCCAGCTTTTTGGTATAGATGGAAAACGGTTCAAAATACCTGGTTATAAAAAACGACATGGCCGATACAATCATGAGCGGTACAAACAACTTGTAACCCGCTGTAGCTTCAGCAATCAAAAATATAGCTGTAAGCGGAGCGTGTACCACACCGCTTAAAATACCTGCCATACCGGCTACAGTAAAGTTGGACAGGTTTAACTCATGCACACCGGTCAGGTTCACACCAAAAGCAAAAATAAATCCGGTAAAAGCACCGGTAAATAAAGAAGGGGCAAAAATACCTCCGTTACCCCCTGAACCAATGGTTAGAGCCGTAGCAATAACCTTTAAACCAATAATGGCCACACCCAATACAAGTACTGCACCTTCTATATCTCTGAAAGGATACAGAAAGGTATTGTTAAACATAAGCAGGTATTTGCCATTGAGTAAATTATTGACTGAGCTGTAACCTTCACCATACAATACCGGCACAAAGAATATCATGACACTTAAACCTATGCCACCCACAATGGCCTTGCGGTATTTGAAAGGAAGGCCTCTCAGGTACCCTTCAAAGGACAAGGACAAACGAATCATGTATACTGAAATGAGCCCGCAACACACGGCCAGCAAAAGGTAGTAGGGCACAGCAGCAGCTTCCCAACCTTCCGTAACTAAAAAGAACAACTGCCCGCTGTTAAAAATATTGGATACAACAGCTGCAGTTGCTGATGCAATAAGCAAGGGAATAAAAGCCGGAATAGTAAACTCAGGCAACAATACCTCCAACGCAAAAATAACACCACCTAAAGGGGCATTAAATACCGCAGAAATTCCGGCAGCAGCACCTGATGCCAATAACAAGGTACGTTCTTTTACGCTAAACCGCAAAGCTTTAGCCACATTGGAACCAATGGCCGAACCGGTAACCACAATGGGAGCTTCCAACCCGCAGGAGCCACCGCAGCCCACCGTAATGGCACTGGTAATTACATGCGAGTACATTTTATCTTTTTCTACATCTCCGCTTTTGCGGTTCACTGCATAAATAATGTTGCTGATACCCCGCCCCAGTTTGCCCTTGCGAAAACGCTGCACATAAAACACCGTTAACAAAATACCCATTAGCGGAAAGAACAGGTACAGCCAGTTGAACTGCTCAGCAGCAGTGCTGTGAAACAAGCGGTCTTCAATAAAACGCACCAGTGTTTTGAGCAATATAGCCGTTACACCTGCCACCAAACCAATAACCCCGCTCACTATAAGCAAGAAGTTTTTGTTGTTGATGTACCTCAACCGCCACACCCATAGCTTGGTACCCGCTTTTTGAAGAATAGATGATGCCGCTCTCATATCGATGACGCAAGGTAGGAATTTTACCTTTTGTAATCCTTAAAAAATGCGGTGATTCACCATCAGAATAATTAGATTAAACATCCATTTTTTTGCTTTACTTTGAATAACCAAAACCACTGTTCATGAAAAACAGATTTGCACTTGTATTGATAATGGCCGCTTTTAGCAGCTTGAGCATTCAATGCAAAGAAGATGAAAAAGGCCCCGTACTTGCTGAAGAACTAGCCAAGCTACCCAAAGCCACAACAGAAGGTTATGAGACATTTGGTTGCTTGCTTAACGGTTGGGCATGGCCGGGTGGAAGAAAAATATATGACTATACCCTACATATTGCCTACTATAATTATAATGGTGGAAAGCGCTTTAATGTAATGTGTTATACACAGGAAGTAAGTGGTATTATCCCACCCCCTACAAAAGACATCGTAAACATTGTTACCGATGACATTATAACCGGACCGGGGGAGTATATTATTTCACTCGAAGATATTAACACTGATTTTGTAGCAATAAAGTACAAAGAAATAAGATATAATTCAGGTTTTCTAGCAAGTTTTGGCCAAAAATTACACTTAAATATAACCCGTTTAGATAGCATCAATAGGATAATATCGGGCAATTTTAGAATATCACTTTTGGATTATACCGGCACAAAAGCCATGCACTTGGAATATGGCCGTTTTGATAGTTATTATTAAGTGTTCAACATTCATTTTTTTGCTTTACTTTGAATAACCAAAACCACTGTTCATGAAAAACAGATTTGTACTTTTATTGATAATGGCCGCTTTTAGCAGCTTGAGCATTCAATGCAAAGAAGATGAAAAAGTTCTCCCACAGCCGCAGGCAACCTTGCCCGCCATAACCAGTGATGGGTACAACACTTTTGGTTGCAAACTCAATGGCACGGTATGGCCCACTTTACCTGAAAAGGAGTATGAAGAGTTTTGGATGGACTACTGGGATGGCCAATGGGCTCTTCACTTGTATATTGATTATAACGATTTAGATGGTACTCCAGATGCTGTTATGACTCTTGCTACCAACGACATTCATGATACCGGGTATTATATAATACCTTTCGATAACTTTAATTATAATCATTTTGCATTTGCTAATAATAGAGTTGGTTTTTATTCCTATGACAAAATTAACCGAAGCGATTCAGCGTATCTTCACATTTTGAGATTCGATACACAAAAAAGAATTATAGCGGGTACATTTAAGTTCTCTCTTTTTAATAAACAGGGAACCCAGCGTTTACATGTAACCGATGGTCGTTTCGATTGGCACTATTAAAAGTTTGAAAATTGTGAAAACCAACTACGTTATACTACTTCTTTTTGTTGCTTTTAGCAGCTTGAGCATTCAATGCAAAGAAGATGAAAAAGTTCTCCCACAGCCGCAGGCAACCTTGCCCGCCATAACCAGTGATGGGTACAACACTTTTGGTTGCAAACTCAATGGCACGGTATGGCCCACTTTACCTGAAAAGGAGTATGAGATTTTTTGGATGGACTACTGGGATGGAATTTGGGCAATAAATTTCCATATTGATTATAACGATTTAGATGGAGTTACCGATGCTACCATGACTTTAAAAACCAACGACATTCATGATACGGGGTATTATATAATACCATTCGATAACTTTAATTATAATCATTTTTCATTTTCTAATAATAGACTTGGGTTTTATTCCTATGACAAAATTAACCGAAGCGATTCAGCCTATCTTCACATTTTGAGGTTCGATACACAAAAAAGAATTATTGCCGGCACGTTTAAGTTCTCTCTTTTTAATAAACAGGGTACGCAGCGTTTACATGTAACCGATGGTCGTTTTGACTGGCACTATTAAAAGTTTGAAAATTGTGAAAACCAACTACCTTATATTACTTCTTTTTGTCGCTTTTAGCAGCTTGAACATTCAATGCAAAGAAGATGAAAAAGGCCCCGTACTTGCTGAAGAACTGGCTAAACTACCCAAAGCAACATCAAACGGAAATGAAACATTTGGCTGCTTACTTAACGGATATGCATGGCCGGGTGGAAGAAAAATATATGACTATACCCTACATATTGCCTACTATAATTACAATGGTGGAAAGCGCTTTAATGTAATGTGCTATACCTCCCATAGCGGCTCGTTCCCTATGAAAAAAGACATTGTAAATATTGTTACCGATGACATTATAACCGGACCGGGGGAATATATTATTTCACTCGATGATAATAACACTGATTTTGTAGCAATAAAGTACAAAGAAATAAGATATAATTCAGGTTTTCCAGCAAGTTTTGGCCAAAAATTACACTTAAATATAACCCGTTTAGATAGCATCAATAGGATAATATCGGGTAATTTTAGAATATCACTTTTGGATTATACCGGCACAAAAGCCATGCACTTGGAATATGGCCGTTTTGATAGTTATTATTAAGTGTTCAACATTCATTTTTTTGCTTTACTTTGAATAACCAAAACCACTGTTCATGAAAAACAGATTTGTACTTGTATTGATAATGGCCGCTTTTAGCAGCTTGAGCATTCAATGCAAAGAAGATGAAAAAGTTCTCCCACAGCCGCAGGCAACCTTGCCCGCCATAACCAGTGATGGGTACAACACATTTGGCTGCAAACTCAATGGGGTGGTATGGCCTACTTTGCCTGAAAAGGAGTATGAGATTTTTTGGATGGACTACTGGGATGGTATTTGGGCAATAAATTTTCATATTGATTATAACGATTTAGATGGAGTTACCGATGCTACCATGACTTTAAAAACCAACGACATTCATGATACGGGGTATTATGTGATACCGTATGGAGATATTCAGTATGAACAATTTTCTATTTCCAACAACCGGCTTGATTTTTTCTCAGGCTCAAAAAAAAATCGTTATGGAAAAGACTCTGCTTATATCCATATTCTACGCTTCGATACTCAAAAAAGAATAATTGCGGGTACATTTAAGTTCTCTTTGTTAAACGATAGAGGCACCCAGCGTTTGCATGTAACCGATGGTCGTTTCGATTGGCACTATTAAAACTTTGAATATTGTGAAAACTAACCACCATATATTACTTCTTTTTGCCGCTTTTAGCAGCTTGAGCACTCAATGCAAAGAAGATGAAAAAGTTCTCCCACAGCCGCAGGCTTCCCTGCCCGCCATAACGAGTGATGGTTACAACACTTTTGGCTGCAAACTCAA
>JAGPCK010000006.1:35938-82128 GCA_018058135.1 Bacteroidia bacterium
TTCTTTTTGCCGCTTTTAGCAGCTTGAGCACTCAATGCAAAGAAGATGAAAAAGTTCTCCCACAGCCGCAGGCTTCCCTGCCCGCCATAACGAGTGATGGTTACAACACTTTTGGCTGCAAACTCAATGGCACGGTATGGCCCACTTTGCCTGAGAAGGAGTATGAAGAATTTTGGATGGACTACTGGGATGGTATTTGGGCTCTTACTCTTTATATTGACTATGACGATTACGATGGAGTTACTGATGCTACCATGACTCTTGCTACCAACGATATTCATGATACCGGGTATTATGTGATACCTTATGGAGATAATGTAAATGAGCAATTTTCTATTCGTAATGGTTGGGGTGCCAATCAAATACGTTTTTTTTCGAGCGATAAAATCAATCGTAATGGCAAAGATTCGGCCTACTTCCACATTCTACGCTTCGATACACAAAAAAGAATTATAGCAGGTACGTTTAAGTTCTCTCTTTTTAATAAACAGGGTACGCAGCGTTTACATGTAACTGATGGTCGTTTCGATTGGCACTATTAAAACTTTGAAAATTGTGAAAACTAACCACCATATATTACTTCTTTTTGCCGCTTTTAGCAGCTTGAACATTCAATGCAAAGAAGATGAAAAAGTTCTCCCACAGCCTCAGGCTACCTTGCCCGCCATAACCAGTGATGGGTACAACACATTTGGCTGCAAACTCAATGGCACAGTATGGCCCACTCTACCTGAAAAGGAGTATGAAGAGTTTTGGATGAACTACTGGAACGGCATTTGGGCAATAAATTTTCATATTGATTATAACGATTTAGATGGTGTTACCGATGCTACCATGACTTTAAAAACCAACGACATTCATGATACGGGGTATTATGTGATACCGTATGGAGATATTCAGTATGAACAATTTTCTATTTCCAACAACCGGCTTGATTTTTTCTCAGGCTCAAAAAAAAATCGTTATGGAAAAGACTCTGCTTATATCCATATTCTACGCTTCGATACTCAAAAAAGAATAATTGCGGGTACATTTAAGTTCTCTTTGTTAAACGATAGAGGCACCCAGCGTTTGCATGTAACCGATGGTCGTTTCGATTGGCACTATTAAAACTTTGAATATTGTGAAAACTAACCACCATATATTACTTCTTTTTGCCGCTTTTAGCAGCTTGAGCACTCAATGCAAAGAAGATGAAAAAGTTCTCCCACAGCCGCAGGCTTCCCTGCCCGCCATAACGAGTGATGGTTACAACACTTTTGGCTGCAAACTCAACGGGGTGGTATGGCCCACTCTACCTGAAAAGGAGTATGAGATTTTTTGGATGGACTACTGGAACGGCATTTGGGCGATAAACTTTCATATTGATTATAATCCATTCGATGGTGTTACCGATGCTACCATGACTTTAAAAACCAACGACATTCATGATACTGGGTATTATGTGATACCATATGGAGATAATGTAAATGAGCAATTTTCTATTCGTAATGGTTGGGGCGTCAATCAAATTCGTTTTTTTTCGAGCGATAAAATCAATCGGGATGGCAAAGATTCGGCCTACTTCCACATTCTACGCTTCGATACACAAAAAAGAATTATTGCCGGCACGTTTAAGTTCTCTCTTTTTAATAAACAGGGTACGCAGCGTTTGCATGTAACTGATGGTCGTTTCGATTGGCACTATTAAAAGTTTGAATATTTTGAAAACCAACTACTTTATACTACTTCTTTTTGTCGCTTTTAGTAGCTTGAACATTCAATGCAAAGAAGATGAAAAAGGCCCCGTACTTGCTGAAGAACTGGCTAAACTACCCAAAGCAACAACAGAAGGTTATGAGACATTTGGTTGCTTGCTTAATGGTTGGGCTTGGCCAGCTGAGGAGAAATATCATTTTTTTAGTTTTGTTGAAATTTTTATTCAAGATGGTAAAAAAATCACCAATATAATGGGTTACACAACTAAGGATAATTCGCCATTTCCTGAATATAAAGACATTGTTAATATTTCTACCGATGACATTATTTCAGGCCCGGGGGAATATATTACAACCTTAACACCTACAGGTACTGAATTTGTAGCAATATATTACAAAGGAATAGACTACCACTCAGAATTTTCAGTAAATAAAGGCCAAAAATTATACTTAAACATAACCCGTTTAGATAGCATCAATAGGATAATATCGGGCAATTTTAGAATATCACTTTTGGATTATACCGGCACAAAAGCCATGCACCTGGAATATGGCCGTTTTGATAGTTATTATTAAGTGTTCAACATTCACCTCTGCTATCCTGAGTTTACACATTAAAGGATGATAATACATTAAAAAAATCACTACTTAATCTTATACCGTATTCCTGCATAAACCATGCGGCCAATTACCGGGCCCCACACCATAGAAGCATCAAAACCCGAAGCAAAAGGTTGTTGAGCACCCAATATCAAATCTTTTTGACGGTAGTTAGTCAGGTTTTCTACACCAAGGTAGGCATTCAATTTTTTCCATTGCTTGCTTATTTGTGCATTCATGGTGGTGTAAGCAGGAGAGTAGTTGCCCATTTGATCTTCTATAGGGTTGCCGGTAGTTTGCGGTATACGTTTGGGGCCAAACCACTGTAAAGTATAATCAAAGCTCCACTTCTTTTTGGTAGTGTATTCCATATTCACAAAGTAGCGGTTACGGGCTATAAAAGGCTGTTGCATGGTGCCACTCAGGTAGCGGGTTTGCATATCTAAAAAGCGGTAAGCAGTTTTAAAATCAAGTCGTTTTACCAGCTCATAATTAAACTCCAATTGCCAACTGTTTACGTAAGCGGCATTCTGTCGGTTATAAATTAACAGCGCATTGGTGGAGAAATCACGGTCGGCAATTACCTGGTTCTCAAAATCGGTGCGGTAATAATCCATGCTTATACTGCCTTTGCGGTAAAACAGTTTAAAGTCATACATCACATTTAAGCCGTAGTTCCAGGCTACTTCAGGCTGCAATCCAAAACCTTTATTGGTGGAAGGAAGAATAAACAGGTTGCGTGAACTTACAAACAGTGCGGTGTTCTCTGCAAAAATATTGGCCATACGCAAACCTCTTCCGGCAGATGCACGTAAGGTTAAATGGCTGTTTACAGCATAACGTAAATGCGTGCGTGGAGTTAAGAAGTTGCCAAACAGATTATGCATATCATAGCGCAGGCCGGCAATCCAGGAGAATCGTGTAGACGGGCTCCAAGTATATTCGCCAAATACTCCCGGTACCATTTCAGCACGGTTGAAAGCGAGAGTATCGTAGCGCTCACGGTAATCATCTACCAATAAACTGGCACCTGTTTTAAATCCATGCTTATTATTTACAGTGGTGTAATTGTAAATAAGGTTGCTGTAAAAGCTTTCTTCCAACCCTGTATAGTGTTTGGTACCAAAGTAATTGTTCTGGTTGTGGTAAGTGTAGGTGCTGGTAAAGCCAAGGCTCTTGTAGCTTTTGGTGTCCCAAACATACCCTATTTTACCAAAGGCTTCATAACGTTTGGTAGTTAATACCACACCATAATCGCGTGTTGTGCCTTTTTCATGAACGTGGTCAAAACTTGTTTCTCCTCCGTAACGGTTTTCGTTAAGCAGTTTTACACCAAACTCAGATTCCAGTCCTTTAGTGCCCATGTATTTCCACGCATTCATTAAACCCAACTGGTTATTTACCGGAATATCCAGAAACTGATCATTATTCATGTCCACTTTGCCATCAAACAAATCAGCATGCAGCAATAAGTTAGTGCTCCATTTGGAGTTGATTTTATGAGCGAGATTTAGATTTGTTTCATTACGTCCCATCGAATTTATGTATTGATTAAAATACAAACGTTCACTCTTGTGTGGTTTTTGCAACTCCACATTAATTTGTCCGCCAATGCTCTCGTAACCGTTCACTACGGTTCCTGTTCCTTTACTTAATTGAATAGACTCCACCCAGGTACCGGGAATGTAATTCAATCCCAGATTAGTGGCCAAACCTCGCATACGGGGTTGATTTTCTATGGTCATTAAGGTGTATTTGCCTTCAAGCCCCAGCAATTGAATCTGTTTTACACCGGTAATGGCATCTGCATAGGCTACGTCAACAGAGGTACTGGTTTCAAAACTTTCAGACAAATTGCAACAGGCAGCTTTGCGTAGTTCCTTTTGTGTCATCACCTCCGTTTTTTGTATGCCCAACGGATTAATGGATATGGAACTTTGTTTATCTTCCACTACCACTTCTCCCAGCTCAACAGTTTTGCGCAAGTAAATAAGCACTGTGCTTTGACCGCGATAACGGATAGTATCATTCGTGTAACCGGAGTAGGAGAATACCAGTTGCACCGCATTGCTGTCAACCGGCATGGTAAAATTGCCGTTAGCATCTGTACTCACTGATTGCATGTTGTGTAACCAGAATACAGTAACACCTGCCAAAGGCTGACGGTCTTTTACATCGTGAACAGTTCCTTTGATGACAGATTGGGCAGAAGCATTAACCGCTAACAGCAGCGGTAAAAAATACAGCAGACGGTTCATTGTTTTTTCCTTTCGTATTGGCAACAAGGGGTAAGGTTTTTGTAAATGGCAGAGTCTGCAGTTTTTTGGTCAGTATCGTAACCTGCTGCTGCAATTAACTCATGAATTTTATCGAGTGTAATTTTTTGTTGCTGATAAGTGAGGGTGATAAGGCCCGTTTTAATGTTCCAATCTGCAGCTTTTACTCCTTTAACATCTACAGCGTTTTCAATGGTGCTCTTGCACATCTCGCAATTGCCGTAAACTTTAAAGGTTACTGTAGTGTCTTTACTTTGACCAAAACTGGTTGAGCCTGTGAACAGGCCAATCAGAAATAAAATTGTTTTTAATGTTCTCATGGTAATAAAATTGAATTAGTGAATAATGAAAAAACGGCTGACAACTTATGTCACACAGCCTTCACTAAATCAAAAATACACCAATGGATAGATACAGGTTATTCCCTGATAGCGGGGGCGGGTTCACCCACCTGTTTACTTCACTGTTTTTTACACAACAAACCTGCACTATTGTTTTAGTCCTGTAAAATAACTGTTGCAGAGACGTGGTAAATTTGGGCCACTTCAGTTGTAAAGTCAAGGAGTTGACGTGTGTGTCCTCTATGGTAACCTTTAGCTGTGCATTGCTGCAACAGTTCATTTTTCTGCGTTTGGCAGGAGCAGAGCAGCAATCGTCTGTATGTTCAGCACTGAAAAAGGATAAATCAGAAAGCTTACTTCCGCAGAAATGTGCTTCCAATGGAATACCCGTACTACTCAATACGTACAACAACAGCAGCGGTATGGAAAACAATCTTTTCACGTTCATGTGTTTTGTCAATAATTGTGCCTCAACTAGGGTCTTTAAAATCAGGATTAGAAATAAAAGAACTATCGGTAAATGTTTTGAGAAACGCCACTAAATCGGCTTTCTCCTGAGTACTTAGATTTAACCCCGCTTTAATTAGATCCATATTGGTGTCAAGGTTTGGAGAGTTTGTTTTTACTCCGGAGTTGTAATGCTCTACTACTTGTTCCAAAGTGGCAAACCGGGAATCGTGCATGTAAGGAGCAGTTAAGGCAATATTGCGTAGGGTAGTTACTTTAAACTTTCCGTCATCAGATGCATTACCGGTTACTTTTCCTCTGCCTTTATCCGTAAAAGCAACATCTAACCCGTTGTTGCGAAAAGCATCATCAGTTAGTAAAGCATCCGAATGGCAATGGTTACAATCGGCCTTTCCCATAAAAAGAGCTAAGCCACGTTTTTCCTGTTCATTCAATGCAGTAGTATCACCTTCAAAATAGTATTTATCAAATCTGGAATTAAATGAAACCAACGTGCGTTCAAACTGTGCAATGGCTTTTACTACCAAGTTACTGTCAATAACTGAAGTGCCGAAAGCATTAAAAAACAGAGAGGGGTAAAGGGGATGATTTTGCAATCGTTGCACTACCACCGGCCATTTATTGCGCATTTCAACAGGGTTGGTTACCGGATCGTGCGCCTGTTGTTCGAGAGTGCTTCGCCTGCCGTCCCAAAAGAGTTTGTTGGTCCATGCCAGGTTAACAATAACCATTGCATTACGGTCACCCAACGCTCCGTTGGTGCCCTCACTAAAGTTGCGGGGGTCAGTAAAGCTGTTTCCTATTTTATGACAACTCGCACAGGATTGTGTGCTGTTATCAGACAATAGTTTTTCGTAAAATAGTTTGCGCCCCAGTGCCACACCTTCTTTGGTTAATGGATTATCAGCAGGTAAAGGCATAGCACCGGCAAATGTATTTACCCAGGCAGGGTAGTTTACCTGGTACGGGGTAGGGTTGTAAATAGGTGTTGGGGCAGTAGTACTGTCTTTTTGTTTACAGGCCAACATCCCCAAAAGTACAAGTGCACAAAACCCCGGCAAATATTTGTTCGTCATAATTAACGTATGATTAATTTTTGACGTTGTACAGAACCATTGGAAGTTGAAACCGAAACAAAATATACTCCGGCTTTCAAATCAAGATTAAGGCGATGTTTTCCTTTATTTAATGAGACATAATTTGCAATGGTTTTACCGCTGAGATTAGTAATACTAATCAGATCCGCAGCTTCGCTTAATTGAAATTCAATATAAAAGCTTGCAGGATTAGGGTACACTTGAAAAGCCTCGTTAGAAGCAGGAGTTTCAACTGCTGTAGCAACCAAAGCACTATTTATGGCTGTTGTAATGGTGGCATTATCTGAAGGAGAGTAGCCTTGTTTTTTATAAAATACTTTATGGAAAGGTCCGCCCACTACCACAATAGTTGGCATACCCATACCACCGTAATAACTTACATCAGATGCTCCTGTAGGGAACATGGTAGTATGAGAGAGGTTGTTAGTACTTTTCCAGTTTTGCAACTGCGTACATGTGTAGGTATCTGTAAAACCAATGCTGTAACTTTTCACTTTACCCGGATGAGAGCTATTGAACTGGTTGTATACAGGTTTTAATCCGTTGGCTGCTGTGATACAAGGCGCGCAATCCATCATCACATATTCCAGAATAATTACGTTTCCTGCATTTAACTCAGCAAACAGGTGATGTGAATTACCATCACAATCATTTTTGGTCCAGTCTTGTGCGGTAGTTTGTGCTTTTGCCAACATGGTAGCGCATACAGCGGCTATGAAGATTATTTTTTTCATCTATTTTATTGTTGATGAAAGAACGGTGCCTTTGTCTTTCGGTTAATACTAAAAATAAGAAATCTTAAAATGATAGCAGACGGACAAACCAAAGTCCGATGAGTTTACATCCGGAAATTCTGAAGCAAAAGATAAACGCTTCGAAAAAATAATGGTGGTGCTTTGGTTGCACTAAATGATTCTATCGGAATGATATGAGTACTGTATAGACAAATCAGTTTATCGGCAAAAAATAATGTGGTATAAAATACTAAGGGTGGTGTACAATTTTCTGAAGCAGTAAAATGATCTTTAATTTTGAAATAAGCTGCTGACGAAGAGCAGCAGGATTTGTTTTTAGCCGCTTTTTTCTTACTGCATTTACAAGATTCAGCTTTGCTGCCGAAAAGCCCTACAGAGGCTACCTTACTTCCGCACCAGTGCGCATTTACGTTCACTCCTGTGGAGAGCAAAGTAAACCAACCTGTAAACAAAAGAAGTAAAAATGATTTCATCTGTTGTTCAAAGTTAAATCAAATTTGATCAAATAAAAAAAGTCCTGCATTGAGCAGGACTTTTATATTGCTAATCGTGTTTGAATTATTCCTGAACTTCGCCCAAAGCAATTTCCTGCTCTGATCCGTCACGAACTCCTACTACGGTTCCTGAAAAAATAAGACTTTGTCCGGCTAAAGGGTGGTTAAAATCCATATGAACGTGTTCATCATGAATCTCAGCAATTACACCATACAATGTATTACCATTCTGGTCTTGCATAGGAATGCTGTTTCCTACATGAAGAATATCATCAGGAGCGCCTTCTACCATAAAAATACTGCGTGGAATAGGCACAACCTCTTCAGGGTTATATTCTCCGTAAGCATCAGCAGGTTCAATGGTGAACTTAAAGGAATCTCCGGTTTTTAAACCGGCCAGGTTACTGTCAAAACCTGCAATGGTATTGCCTGCCCCGTGAACAAATGAAAAAGGACGGCTGTCATCCGCTTTGTCGGCCATGTCTCCGTTAGTCAGGTGTAGTTCGTAATGTACTGTAACTACTTTGTTGTTTTCTACAATCATGAATTTATAAAATTTCGGGCGAAGGTACTTAAATTGATTTACAATACATTAACTACACTCCAAAGCCGGGTGTACTGTTATTCCCAAAGTGAGGTGAACGGGGGTTACGCTCATTGTAGTAAGCTTTAACCATGTCTTTATTGGTAATAATACCTTTAATAATGTTATTCTCAGCCACAGGTAGGGCCTGAAATCTTTTCTCAGCCAATATTTCCAGTGCCTCATCAATTTCAGCACCTGGTTTTACTGTGGTAGGATTAGCTGTCATCAGTTTGTTCATGTCAAAATCGGCATCAAGATGTTCCTTATCAATACTTTCACCCTTTTCCAACTTTCTGTAAAGGTAATAAAGGGCATCTTTACTGGAAATAATACCGATAATAAGGTCATTTTCTACTACCGGAAGGTGTTGAATATTGAACTGATTGAAAAAATCCATAATCTGTGAAAACTTACTGTTCAGATTGGCTACAATCACTTTCTCGGTCATAATTTGTTCAATGCGGATGTCTTTACTCATTTGTATTTTATTAATGGTTCAAATTTGTTTCAAAATAAACGGATTTACCATGATTTTCATCATGCATTATTTCAACAGGTCAAATAAATTCTGATAGCTTTGTGTTGAGAAGGGCGGCCATTCAACTGCGTTAGAAAGGTTGATTTTGGTAGCTATTTTGAAAAACCCCTGCTTGTTAATTGTGTCGTAAATCACAGTTTTAGAGAGTGAAGTTATCGGAACAAAAAGCACAGAATCAACATCTTGTTCCCAAATATTTTCTCCTGTGTACAGTAGCCAATCAGTGCTTAAAGAAGCTGAAAAATCCTGCAATGATTGGCTAACACGTGCAAATGTTTGACCCTGAACGGTAAAATGCAGGCTCCAGCTATGCCCCCACCAAAAAATAGTTCTGCAAATAACTTCTGTATCAGTACTGTAAAGTTTAGGGCAATCCAAAACAATGTAGGGGTAACCTTTAAAATTTTCGCCCTTACTCACCTTTAATCCGGTTTTTTTAATACCCCGATCTTGAAAAACAGGAGTAATGATTTCTTGCAACAGTTTGTCACCATACTGCTCCAAAATATTTATTACTTTAGAAGTCAGTTCCCGCTTCACATCAAAGAAATTTGTATCCGAGGCAATTTGAAGTTCAGTATTTGTTGGTATAATTTTGGTATTTTGCGCCATATTCCAACAAATATCGTTTGAAAAAGCTTCACGTTTTAGTACTCAAGGCATTTATAGGTCCGTTTTTCGCTACTTTTTTTGTGGCCATTTTTGTTTTGCTCATGCAATTCCTGTGGAAGTATGTGGACGATTTGGTAGGCAAAGGACTTGATGGGCTGGTAATAGGCGAGTTGTTGCTCTACTCATCAGCCAGTTTGGTACCGATGGCTTTGCCGCTGGCAATTTTGCTTTCTTCCATCATGACCTTTGGAAACCTTGGAGAACATTATGAGATGGTGGCTATAAAAGCAGCCGGAGTTCCGTTACGAAAAGTGTTTACCCCCATGTTTATTGTGATGGTATTCATTTGTTTGGGTGCATTTTTCACATCCAACATTATTATTCCTAAAGCTAACCTGAAAAGTAAATCATTGCTATATGATGTGCGACAGCAAAAACCCTCATTGCTCATTAAGGAAGGCGTTTTTAATAATGACATTGAAGGATACAGCATGCGCATTGGCCGAAAAGGGGAGGATAATGAGACTATTTATGATGTAGTAATTTATGACAACAGGGTAACTTCATCAACGGGCCGAAGTGTGATAGTGGCTGAATGGGGCCGCATGACTATGTCGGAAGACAAGCGTTACCTTTTCCTTAATCTGTTTAAAGGAAAACGTTTTGAGGAAATGCCTCAGCGCGATTTTAGAAGACATAATTATCCGCACAATGTATTGAAGTTCGGGGAAGAATATATAACTATTGATTTAAGCTCCTTCAGCTTTAACCGCACTAACGAAGATCTTTTTAAAGACAGCTATCATATGCTCAATGTGGTAGAATTGCGTAATGCCGCTGACTCGGTATATAAATCAAGAGAGAAATTGATGGCCCTTATACCAGATTACACTAAAATCTATTACCGCCTTTACGATACCTCTTTAACTGCTTTACATATTACATCCACTTTGCCTGGAGATAACATGACCAAAGTATTTAAGCACATTAACAGTGAAACTTTATACAGCAATGCGTTAAGTAGCGCACGTACTGTGAAGAGTATAACCGACTACGGAAGTCAGGCACTGATAGGTGAAAACAAGACTTGGACACGATACTGGGTTGAGTGGCACAGAAAATATACACTCTCATTTGCCTGCATGGTATTGTTCTTTATAGGTGCACCACTGGGCACCATTATTCGTAAAGGAGGTTTTGGTACGCCTGTGGTAATATCTGTAATTCTATATGTAGTTTACCACATAGTTTCAATGATGGGAGAGAAGTTTGCCCGTCAATTGATTCTTACACCATTTATGGGCATGTGGTTTTCTACTTTCGTGCTCACGCCTCTTGGTGTGTTTCTTACCTACAAAGCTTCTGTTGATTCCAACCTGTTTAATGCTGAAGAATACGTTCGTTTCTTTAATAAAATAAAAAAACTATTTATTAAAAAATCTACAAATGAAAGTACTGTTCATAGCCAATAAAGTTCCCTTTCCCCCTAAAGATGGTGGTAGTCTGGCTACATACAATCTCATTAAGGGCCTTGAAGCCAAAGGGGCTGAGATTACTTTCTTTGGTTTAAATACTAACAAACATCATGTTGATGTGAAACGTGTAGCCAAGGAAAATCCGGCTATCCGTTTTATAACGTATCCGGTAAAACTTAAAGTAACACCTACAGGAGCATTTTTCAGTTTATTGAAAGGTGATTCGTATAATATATCCCGCTTCAAATTTAACCAGGTAGATAAGGGACTAAGTGACCTGTTACAGAATGAAGAGTTCGACATTATACACATCGAAACTCTCTTTATGATGCCCTACTTTGATACCATCAAACAGTACAGCAAAGCCAAAGTGGTATTACGCACTCAAAATGTAGAACACGTTATATGGGATTTAATGGCTCAAGAAGCCACAGGAGTTCTTAAGAAATGGTACCTTAAATTGCTTGCCACCAGACTGATGGAGTACGAAATTCAACAGTTCAATAAGCCGGATATGATGCTGGCTATTTCATCTGAAGATGCTGCGTTGTTCCGTAATTTGGGCTGTATTATTCCTATGGAAGTACACCCTACAGGATTTGATTTTGATAAACTGGAGACATACAAAAACATTGTACCGGAAAGAGACTTTTTTCATGTAGGTGCCATGGACTGGAAACCCAATGCAGAAGGGATGAGCTGGTTTCTTACTAAGGTTTGGAGTACTTTTTCAGCTAAATACCCAGAACAAAAAATGCATTTGGCAGGTCGCAAAATGCCCGCTCGTTTCACTGAAATGGGCAATGATTCACTTGTGGTGCACGGTGAAGTAGAAAGCGCCTATGAATTTATGGCTCAACATGAGGTTATGGTTGTTCCCTTGTTCTCCGGCAGTGGGTTACGTATCAAAATTATTGAAGCGATGGCTATGGGAAAATGTATTATTGCTACACCATTAGCTGCATCAGGAATTGACATTAAAGATGATATTCATATTTTGATAGCTGAAGGAGTTGTTGAATTTATAAAATGTATGGAAACCTGTAAAAACAATCCTGATAAAGTTAAAAGAATAGCTGAAAAAGCCCAACAATTCGCTATTGATAACTATGACAACAGGACATTAGCCAATAAAGTTTATCAGTACTACAACAATTTGTTATGATACCGGAGGTTGTATTTTGGCTGCTTATTTTTCTGGTATTTCACTCGTATATGCTTTATCCGTTCTTGTTGCAACAGGCTGCATCAGGAAAAGAGTTACCCAAAATTGAACCCGTTAAAAATATCCCCGAAGTGTATGTGGTATTATCTGTTTACAACGGGGAGAGAGTAGTAAGCAAAAACCTGTCTTCAGTTGTTGCTTCAACCTATCCAAAAGAAAAACTATTCGCCCTCACGGGATCTGATGCTTCTGATGACCGTACCAATGAAATCATCAGCGCAATGGCCGTCCAACACACACAAATCAAACCTTTTTGTTTCAACGAACGCAGGGGCAAAATAAAAGTAGTCAATGAACTGCTTTCAAAAGTTCCGAATGATGCAGTGGTGATTATGACCGATGTATCGGCCTCTTTTCATCCGTTGTGTTTTGACATTTTAGTACAACGTTTACTGCAAAGTGATTCAACCGGATTAGTAGGTGCAAACATTATTAAAGGTGAACACCGCAGTGATGGCATCTCGTATCAGGAAAAGGCATATTACGAAAGGGAACTCACAATAAAGCATCAGGAAGGTATTTTATGGGGAGCCAGTATGGGAGCCTTTGGTGCCTGCTATGCCATACGTAAAAAAGACATGCAGCCAATACCAGAAAACTTTATGGTAGATGATTTTTTTATGACCATGCAGGTAATGCAAAAAGGCAAAAAAGCCATTTACGATATGGATGCGTTAACCTACATGGACTTGCCCAATACTTCGGATGTGGAGTTTAAAAGAAAGGTGCGTATTTCAACAGGGAATTTTCAGAATTTACAATTGTTTTGGACCATGTTGTTTCGTTTCAATGGGGTTGCCTTTGCCTTTTGGTCACATAAAGCTATCAGGTGGATAGGGCCTTTTATATTGATAACGCTGTTAGGGCTAAGTTTTTTTCTACAGGACAAGAACAGCATTTATAAACTGGCTTTTTACAGTCAACTAGTGCTTGTTTGTACACCAATATTCAACTATTTTTCAGAAAAGCTTCAAATCCACCTGAAATTGCTCAAATTTGCTGCTCATTTTTACCTGATGAATCTGGGTGTTTTAGTCGGTTTCTTCAGGTTTTGTAAAGGAGTAAAGAACAATGTTTGGCAACCAACCCAACGGTGAGAAGTTTCACCTCGATACCATAGAATCAGCCATTGAGGCCATTCGTAACGGTGAAGTAATTATTGTAGTAGATGATGAGGACCGGGAGAATGAAGGCGATTTTTTGACCGCTGCCCGAAATGTAACCCCCGAAGTAATTAATTTTATGGCCACCCATGGTCGAGGGTTGATATGTGCCCCTTTGGAAGAAGACCGCTGCACACAACTGGGGTTGGAACTGATGGTGAATGACAATACAGCTTTGCATGCTACTCCGTTTACAGTTTCAGTTGATTTGATAGGCAAGGGCTGTACAACAGGAATCTCAGCATCCGACAGAGCAAAAACAGTTCAGGCGCTTATTGACCCGGAAACCAGAGCAGAAGATTTAGGTAAACCAGGACATATTTTCCCATTGCGCGCTCGCAAAGAAGGTGTATTACGCAGAGCAGGACATACGGAAGCCGCTATAGATTTTGCCCGCCTGGCCGGATTTGAACCTGCCGGTTGCATTGTCGAAATCATGAACGAAGACGGCAGCATGGCACGTTTGCCCGATCTGGTGAAAATTGCGGAGAAGTTTCAATTGAAACTGGTTACGATAAAAGACCTCATTGAATACCGCCTCAAACATGAAAGCCTCATTCAAAGAGAAATTGTTGTGCAAATGCCTACACAACATGGAGAATTTGATTTGTATGCCTTCCGTCAAAAAGATACAGGGCAGGAGCATCTGGCACTTGTAAAAGGAAGTTGGGAAAAGAATGAACCTATCTTGGTGAGAGTACATTCCTCATGCGTTACAGGAGATATTTTCCATTCCATGCGCTGCGATTGTGGTGAGCAGTTACAAAGTGCTATGGAAATGATTGAACAGGAAGGAAAAGGAGTGGTGCTTTACATTAACCAGGAGGGCAGAGGTATAGGGTTGCTCAATAAACTAAAAGCATATAAATTACAGGAACAGGGCAGAGATACAGTTGAAGCTAATCTTGAACTGGGCTTTAAAATGGATGAGCGTGATTATGGTGTAGGGGCACAAATTCTGCGCGATATAGGTGTACACAAAATGCGCTTAATGACCAATAATCCAACCAAACGCGCAGGCCTTATCGGCTATGGATTGGAAATAGTAGAGAATATTGCTATTCAGATAAAGTCAAACAAGCACAATGACCTTTATCTCCAAACTAAAAAGAATAAAATGGGGCATGAGTTAAGTTAAGCATCTTGCTTTAATACTGCGTTTCCATTAGCCTGAAATAATCTCTTTCCATTCTACCGTCAGTCAATTCTTGTTTTACATGATCCAGTTTACTGCGGTCTAAAGGTTTGTTCAAAAACTTACACACAAACTTGTTACTGTTGGCGCGTTCATGGTCTTCTTTAGCCAATGAGGTGGAAAGCATCATAATGATGCAATTTTTCTGAATAACAGCAGGCAATTTGGCGTATTCATCAAGAAAGTCGAACCCTGAAAGTTCAGGCATGTTGATGTCAAGAAAAATCAATTGTGGTAGCAACTCAGGCGTTTCCTGTAATGATAGCAAATAGTCTAAAGCAGCCCTGGCTGATATTTTTAATTCCACCTGATCAGCAAAAGCATATTTCTTCATGGATATCTGTGCAATCATTAAATCCATTTTTGAATCATCCACTACCAAAACACGCTGCAATAAAGGTTTGTCGGTATTTTCCATGTTAAGTTGTTTATTATGTACTTGAAATGTAAGAAGAAGGTAAGGTAATTGTAAAAGAAGTTCCTACTCCGGGAATTGAATCAAGCCTTACAGTACCGTTGAGTTTCTCCACTGTCTCTTTAACCAGATATAAGCCAAGACCCGATCCTACAGATTTCTCTGATATACGGTAAAACATATCAAATACCTTTTGCTGTAATTCCGGTTTTATTCCTATTCCATTGTCTGAAATAGTAATATTACAACTAACATCTGTTGACTTAATTTGTATTTTTACAAACGGAGATTCTACTGTAGGGTTAGAATAACGCATGCCGTTAGACAACAAATTATTGAGTATAATCATCATCCGGCTTTTATCTGAAATGAACTTTTCGCTTTGAGTAATCTCTGTAATCAAATTTACCTTCTTCTCCCCACCGTACGCCATATATTTTAAGTTGTCGCACACATCCTCAAGCATTGTTTTAAAATCAATGGCCTCTTGTTTTATCTCAGCTCGGGTATTACGCGAGTAATCAAGAATATCTTGAATAAAAGTATCCAACTTAAGTACACCTTGTTTTATAAAACCCAAACTTGTTTTTAGTTCATCATTGAGCTCATCATCCTCCGTTAATTGAACAATACCTAAAATAGAGGAAAGGGGAGCCCGCAAATCGTGAGAAACGCTGTATACAAACTTATCAAGTTCTTTATTGGCCTTTTGCAATTCAGTATTGGTAACTTGTAATAATTGGTTGTTCAACTCAAGTTTGTCGCGCTGTTCAGTTATCTTTTGTATCACAATATTTCTCCCGCTAAACAGGTAGGCACTTTGTGCGGCAACTAAAAAAGAGGTGAAAATACCATTAAACAAAAAATCTTCTTCAATGTGAGAGTTATCATTATTTAAAAATTCAAAACTGGTTAAATCAGTATAACGACTTACAATGAAAATATACAGTAACTGAAAGAAAAAAAGTGAGGTAAATAGCACCCCTCCATTACGGCCCAACAACATAAAAGCGGTAAGTATAACCACAGGATAATAGGTTATGCTGGCTGATTTTATTCCACCCGTGCTGTATGAAACTGTGTGAAGCAACAAAAAAGAAGAAAGCAACACTACCAGATAAGCTTTTTCCAATTGGTCAGTTTTTTTGACACGGTAAAAGTTAAAAAGCATTATTAATGACAGGATGGGGAGTACCAGGTGAATAGGTTTTACTACCTCAAACATCAAATACATTTTCAGGTAAACACCAAAACTCACCAGAGCTCCGGTGAAGGAATAGATTCTGAAAAGCGTAAAACGTTGACGCTCGAAAATATTCTCTTCGTCTATACTTCGGTAAACGTCTTCATTTTTCAAAAGGTTACTTAATGCCATGAATAAGTTGTTTTTCTGTTAATAAATTTTCAGCATGCAAAATGTACATACGTATAAAGCGGCCTTCAAGATTTTAACCGGCAGAAAAACAATGGAACTATCTTACAAAAGCTTGAATTACAAAACCTTTTATTACTCTTATTCGGTAACGGAAACGGAGTCGGGATTTGTTGTTGACAGAGTGGAATCTGCATCAGCCTTTGGAAGAATATTACCGCAACGATAGTTTTTAGTGATTTTAACGGTAGGCTCCGGGAATTTCCCTAATGAAATACCTGTTTCAGTATGCTGATAAACCAACTCCATAAAACGACCGTAAATGGGCAAGGCGGTTTTAGAGCCTTCACCCAATTCAGAAACACGAAAGTGAATACTGGGGTCGTTGGCTCCAACCCATACTCCCGTTACTAAATCTTTGGTAAGCCCGATGTACCAGCCATCCGAGTGGTTGGAGGATGTGCCTGTTTTACCGCCCACCTCATTGCCTTTTTTAAACAAGTCATATTCCCACAAGGCCTGTGAAGTACCTCCGGGTTCCTGCATCCCGCCCCTGAACATCCATACCATCAACCAGGCCGTTTCTTCTGAAAGCACCTTTCTTGGAGTGGCTTTAAACTCAGCCAGCAACTTGCCGTCCTTGTCACAAATGCGGTGAACGAGCAATGGTTCAGTGTACAAACCTTTATTGAGAAATGTGCCGTAAGCATTCACCATTTCCTGCAACGTAACTCCGCTGGAACCTAAGGAAATGGAAGGTACAATAGCCAGAGGGGAACGAATGCCACATTTATGAGCATAACGGGCTACTTTGTCCCAACCTACTTTTTCAGTAATCTGGGCTGTAACCGAGTTACATGATTTGGCCATAGCCCAACGCAAGGTCATGTGGTAGCCGGTAAAAACCCAGTCGCTGTTTTGTGGCGACCACACTTTCTTTTTCCCTTTTTCTTCGTACCTGATATGTACTGGTTCATCATAAAAACGGTCGCAAGGACTCATGCCGTTATCTATAGCCGCACAATAAGCAAAAGGTTTAAAAGTGGAACCGGGTTGACGTTTACTTTGGTTCACATGGTCATACTTAAAGTAGCGGTGATTAATGCCACCTATCCAAACTTTAATGTGCCCGCTGAAGGGGTCCAAAGTCATCATACCGCTTTGCATCAAAGTCAGGTAATACCGCAACGAGTCAATGGTGGAAAGGGTAGTATCCCGCTCACCGTTCCAGGTAAACACCTGCATAGTCTTCTTAATGTGAAGAGCCGAGTCAATGGCCAGCGTGTCGCTTTTAAATTGCTGTTTCAGAGATTTATATGCGGGTGTTTTTTTGAGATACGATTCAAAGAAACCTTTTATTTCACGCTTATTTTCATCCGTCCAGGGGTTTTGACCTCGCCAGTGCACATTAAATCTGCGCTGTATTTCCCGCATCTTTTCGGCATTAGCCTGCTCTGCTAAAGTTTGCAACTTGGAGTCAATGGTGGTATAAATTTTCAACCCGTCAGCATATACATCGTACCCGTTTTCATCACACCATTTTTGGATGGCCTGCTTGGCTGCTACCCGAATATAAGAATCCTGCTCTTCGTCATTATCTGAGGCATCCTGATTAATGATAATGGGCAAGGCCATCAGTGAATCAGCTTCTGCGGAGGAAAGTAATTCATATTTTACCAATTGGGCCAACACCACATTTCTGCGTTCCAATGCCTTATCGTAGTTATTGAATGGGTTGTATGTGGTGGTGGCTTTTAACATACCTACCAATAATGCACCTTCCTGCCAGTTGAGTTCTGATGGAAGTTTGTTGAAATACGTTTTGGCCGCTACTTTTATCCCGAATGCATTATTGCCAAAACCAACTGTATTCAGGTACATCTCCAATAGTTGCGCTTTGGTGTAAAAATGTTCAAGCTTTAGGGCACAGAACCACTCTTTCATTTTGAATGAAATAGTTCGCAGTAAAGGTATTTTGCCCGCCACCCCTTGATTTTTAGGATGCCGGGTATGATACAGGTTTTTTACCAGCTGTTGTGTAATGGTACTTGCCCCGCGTTTATCGCCTGATGCGGTGGAGAATACTCCGGCAAATACGGATCGTACATCAATACCGTGATGCTCATAAAAGCGAATGTCTTCAGTGGCTAAAAGTACTTTAATCAGGTTGGTATCTACCTCTTCCAACGTAACCGGACTTCTTTTTTCCTTAAAATAGCGACCTATCAGAACGGAATCAGTTGTATACAACTCTGAAGCCACTGACATACGCGGTGTTTTAATATCGGCAGGAGTGGGCATGTAGCCAAAAAAATGAAAGGGATTTAATTCAAACAGGATAACAAACAGCAAAAGGGCTGCCCCTGCATAACCCGTTACACGTATACTCTTGCGCAGGTATTGATTCATAAATTGCAAATATGCGTAAAATGAGGGCGAAAGAGAAGCAGGATTATTTTTTCATCTCTTCGCGTAACTGGGCAGATGTTTTTGAACTTCCATCATGGCTCCAACCCGGGGGGGCAAACAAGTACCTGAGTTTGTGCGATAGTGAAACGGGCTTCATGATGTCCTTAAAAATATTTCTCCATTCATGGAAAATAACTTTAGCCAAATGGTAGGTGTGAACATTCTTGGTAAGTCCGTACACAGGCTTGTCTGTTTCCTCGGCAAAGGTACCAAACAGCTTATCCCACAGAATTAACACCTGTCCCATGTTTTTATCAAGGTACTGCAAATTGCTGGCATGATGCACACGGTGATGAGAAGGGGTGACCAGAAATTTTTCCAGAATACCTAGTTTACCCACCGTTTCTGTATGTACAAAAAAGGCATACGTTTGATTCACCGCATAAATGAACATAATGTCTATACCGTTAAAACCCAATAAGGCACAGGGAATAAAAAATATCCAGCGATACAGGGGTTGCAAGGCAGAGGAACGCAGGGCCACGGTGAAATTAAACTTTTCTGAAGAGTGGTGATTTACGTGCACGGCCCAAAAAAAACGGCAATAGTGTTCCGTTCGGTGGAGCCAGTAAAAGCAGAAATCCTGTGCAACAAAAATCCCAATCCAGTAGTAAACTTTTGATCCGATGTGTACGAGTGCAAATTCTACTGAAATTTTGTTGAGTATACCAAAGGTTACACCTTTCATGGTTAAATCCATGAGCAAACCACCCAAACCCAGCCATAAACTGATGCCGCTATCCTTTAAATCATATAGATGTAACTCATCTCTGCGACTCAGGTAACTCTCCAATACAATGAAGAAAATATAAAGAATAGCGGTCAGGTATACGAAGTAATCCATTTTGATGCGAAAATAACGGAAATCTTAAATTTTAACGGCCGATTGTCAGTCTGCTTGAGATGGTGTAACTGAATTCAAAAATCAACACTGAATTTGTCCTTACTCAAAGTTACTGCCAACCCCATCAGAATAAGGGAGTTTCCCTTATCCACACCCCCATGAAAATATGTGAGTATTTTACCCCTGAAACCTGCGTTAAATGCTGTATTTTGCGATGTTTATTAAACACAATTTTACATGTCAGAGAACAACGACCGCATTATTTCCATTAACATTGAAGATGAGATGAAAACAGCCTACATCGATTATTCGATGTCGGTGATTGTATCACGTGCCTTACCCGATGTGCGCGATGGGTTAAAACCCGTTCACCGCAGGGTGCTATATGGAATGACTGAACTGGGACTGGCTTCCAACCGTCCGTACAAAAAATCTGCCCGTATTGTGGGAGAGGTGTTGGGTAAATTTCACCCGCACGGTGATTCCTCGGTTTATGATACTATGGTGCGTATGGCCCAGGACTGGAGCATGCGTTACACTATGGTTGACGGACAAGGAAACTTTGGTTCCGTTGACGGAGATCCACCGGCAGCTATGCGTTATACCGAAGCCCGTTTGCGCAAGATAGCGGAAGAAATGCTGGTAGATATTGACAAAAACACGGTCGACTACCGCCCCAACTTTGACGATTCATTAACAGAACCAACCGTTCTGCCTTCTAAAATACCTAACTTGTTGGTGAATGGTGCCTCAGGTATTGCTGTGGGTATGGCCACCAACATGGCTCCACACAACCTTACTGAAGTGATTGAAGGTATTATCGCCTATATTGACAACAGAGACATTACCATTGAAGAGCTGATTAAATACATTAAAGCACCCGATTTCCCTACCGGTGGTACCATTTACGGTTACGAAGGGGTGCGTGAAGCATTTGAAACAGGGCGTGGTCGCGTAATGATGCGTGCCAAGTCGAACTTTGAAACCAGCAAAACAGGTAAAGACCAGATTATTGTTACCGAAATCCCTTACCAAATCAACAAGGCCCAGCTGATTATGAAAACAGCTGAGCTGATTAACGAAAAGGTAATTGAAGGTATCAGCGAAATTCGTGACGAGAGCGACCGTGACGGTATGCGTATCGTGTACGACCTTAAACGCGATGCTATTCCCAACATTGTACTCAACAAACTTTACAAATACACTTCCCTGCAAACTTCCTTCAGTGTAAACAACATTGCGCTGGTAAAAGGTCGCCCACAAATGCTTAACCTCAAGCAGTTAATTGTGTATTACGTAGAACACAGGCACGAGGTAGTTATCAGACGTACACAGTTTGAACTGGCTGAAGCCCGCCAACGTGCTCACATACTCGAGGGTTTGATTATTGCCATCGATAACCTGGATGAAGTAATCAACCTGATACGCTCCTCACGTACCCCTGATGAGGCCAAATCAGGCCTTATGGAACGTTTCAGCCTGAGTGACATTCAATCTAAAGCAATACTTGACTTAAGATTACAAAAACTTACTGGTCTTGAGCGTGATAAGTTGAAAGAAGAGTACGAAGAAATCATGAAATTGATTGCGTATTTGGAAAGTGTACTGGCAGACGAATCATTGCGTATGCAAATCATAAAAGATGAACTTCTGGAAATAAAAGAAAAGTACGGAGATGCCCGCAGAACAGTAATTGAATACTCTGCCAACGATATGCGCATGGAAGACTTCATCGAACAGGAAGATGTGGTGATTACCATTTCGCACATGGGGTACATTAAACGTACTTCATTGGATGAATACCGCACCCAAAACCGTGGCGGACGAGGAGGTAAAGGCGTTGCTCACCGTGATGAGGACTTTGTAGAACACCTGTTTATAGCCAATACCCACAATTACCTGTTGTTCTTTACTGAACAGGGCCGTTGTTTCTGGATGAAAGCTTATGAAGTACCTGAAGGTGCTAAAAACACCAAGGGCCGTGCCATTCAAAACCTCATTAACATACCGGTGAGCGACAAAATACGAGCTTACGTTAACGTACACAACCTCAATGATGAGGAGTACCTGAAAAACAACTTCATCATCATGTGTACCAAAAACGGTATCATCAAAAAAACATCATTGGAAGCCTACTCACGCCCGCGTCAAGGTGGTATAAATGCCATAACCGTTCGTGACGGTGACCAACTGCTCGAAGCCTTACTCACCTCAGGAAAAGACGAGATTCTGATGGCCAAAAAGACCGGACGTGCTATTCGTTTCAATGAAGAAGGAGTTAGACCAATGGGCCGAACCGCTTCAGGTGTAAAGGGTGTTACATTAGAAGGGAAAGGTGATGAGGTTATTGGTATGATTGCCATTAAAGACAAAGCCACCACTGTATTGGTAGTATCAGAAAAAGGATACGGTAAACGTTCCTTCCTGGTTGATCCGGAAAGCGGAGAAGATGAATACCGTGTTACCGGACGTGGTGGAAAAGGTGTAAAAACCCTCAACATCACCGATAAAACAGGCAATCTGGTAGCCATTAAAGACGTTACCGATGAAAACGACCTGATGATTATTACCAAAAACGGTATCACCATTCGTATTCCGGTTGAAGATTTACGTGTAATGGGCAGAGCAACCCAAGGCGTTAGGTTGATTAAACTGGACGAAGAAGATGCGATTGCCTCCGTGGGTAAAGTGGAACACGAAAAAGAAATAGATGAAATAGTTGAAGCAGAAGGCGATTCTCCTGAAAGTGGTACAACAATTGAAAACACCACCGAGGAAAACCCCGAAGCATAACCGTAATTTAAGTATATGAAGAAAATTATTTTTAGCGTACTGGCCCTTGTTGCATTAAACGGTTACGCGCAAAAATTCAGAGTGGAAACGGCTTCCATTGCTATTCGCAATTACGAAAACCCGGCCAGCACCAAAGATGATCGCAAAGCGGCCATGGAAGAGGGGAAAGCAGAGATTGATAAAGCTGCCGAAAACCCTGAATCTCAATCTGACCCTAAAATGTGGTATAACCGAGGTGTAATTTACCAGTACATCATCTCAGATACAGCTGTTGGAATTAATGTTCCCAATGGTGGTGTGATTGCAATGGAGGCTTACATCAAGTGCATTAAATTGGATGATAAAAAAGCAAAGTACTCCGTTCCGGCCCGCACCAACCTTACCAATTACATTGCTTATGTAATGAACATGAAGGCCAATCAGGCATTTAACAACAAAGACTATGTTGGTTCTTTGAATTATTACAAAAAGATACTTGAAATTATTCAGTACGATACAGATAAGAACCTGTCTAAAAACAACATGTCGGATAAGGAGTTGTACTGGAACATGGCCGTTATTGCTATTAACGGGGAGTTGAACAAAGATGCCAAAGAGTACTTACAGGCTGCTATTGACAAAGGCTATCAGGACCCCAATGCTTTTGTTTACCTCGCTAACATTTACCTTACTGAGGGTGATACAGCCTCTGGTTTAAAGGTAATTGAACAGGGCAGAAGCAACTTCCCCAACACCAGCAGCCTTATTACCGCTGAGATTAACGTGTACATTGCACAGGGACGGGTAGATGTGTTGGTAGAAAAAGCCAATGCAGCTATTGAAAACAGCCCCGACAATCCTTTATTGTATTACGTACGTGGTAACTCGTACCAGATTTTGGCTGAAAGCAACGCCAAACTGGTTAAGCGTACCAACGATACACTGGCTTATTTTGCCAAACAGCTAAAATCAGCAACGGACCCTAAGAAAAAGGCCGTTTTAACAGCTAAGCAGACTGATTTTAAAGCTCAGTTGGCCAAACAAAGTACTGATTACAGTACGTATTTAAGCAGCAGTGAAAAAGATTACCTCAAAACCATTGAACTGGATGGCGGTATGTTCGATGCACATTTTAACCTGGGCGCGTTGTACCTGAATCAAACACCTGATTTAACCGAGAAAATGAACAATTTGCCGGTATCAGCTGAGAAAGAATACAACGATACCAAAGCCAAGCGTGATGCATTGTACAAAAAAGCCATTCCGAGTTTTGAGAAAGCTCTGGAAGTTGTAAAGAATCCGAAAGATGAATACGATATCTGCAACACCTTAAAACAAGTATACGGTCAGCTTAATGACATGGCTAAGTTTACCGAGTACAAAAAGAGAGCAGAAGAGATTCTGGCTAAGAACAAAAAGAAGAAATAAATCATCAGGTAAGGGTATTTCAAAGTACCCTTATTTGTTTCAAATTCTATTGGCACTAACATACAATAGAGGACAAAATACATCACCTTATCGGTTTACTCGTGTGTCGCTGTCGTTTGGGCGGCTTCTTTGTCCATTCGATTCATTTCATTTACCAACCATGTCGGAAGATAATATGTATTTATGTCGGTCTGCTTTATCTTTTTATAACCTAAATCAACCGCCATTTCAAAAATCAAATCTAAAAGCCTCTGCTCATGCTCCTTCGTTGACACGTCCTTTAGGGTTGGCAAGTATGAATTCAAGGCGTGTTGAACCTTTGGACTGTTGTAAAAAGCAATCGGAACAAAATTTAGTGCTTTTACCCATTGTTCAGAATACCCTTGATGTGCTCTTAACTGAAATAAAGTTGAAAATACATACTTTTTATCATTTCGTTTTCGAGTGGCTCGATTGTGTAAAAATCCTACATAAAAAGCAATAACAGGGCTGCTAATAATAGCGATTATCTCAATGTGGTCTTTAATAAATTGTAACATAGTATTTAGGTTTAGCCTGTAAAGATATAAAAATGAAAGATTTTAACAACTTGCTCGAACTCCTTACCTACTTTAAAGACGATACCGTTTGTCGGGAGTATTTAGAGGCTATTCGTTGGGCGGACGGTATTGTTTGTCCTCATTGTGGCTCTGAGCGTTTTTATAAGTTAAAATCGGGAGTTCAATATAAGTGTGCTTCTAATGTTTGTTATAAGAAGTTCACAGTAACAGTAGGAACTATCTTTGATTCTGCTAAGATTCCATTGAGAAAGTGGTTTGTAGCCATGTATCTTGTTACCTCCCATAAAAAGGGTATTAGTTCCTATCAGTTGTCGCGGGATATTGGGGTAACGCAGAAAAGCGCGTGGTTTATGCTTCACCGCTTGCGGGAACTGTCTGAAAGTGGAAGTATGGAGAAACTAAAGGGACAGGTCGAGGTCGATGAATGCTACATAGGCGGCCAAGAGAAAAATAAACACAAGCAAAACAAATCTAATAAGGCTGGGCCGCGTGGTATTAAAACACCTGTTTTGGCTATTGTGGAACGTGGCGGGGCGGCTCGTGTGCTTACCTTACAGAATGTAAAAAGTAAAAGCATTGTTAACCCTGTTTATGAATTGGTAGAGGAAGGTACAACCGTAATAACTGACCAGTTCAATGCCTACTATATGCTAAAGGGCGGTTTTAAGCATGAAACAGTAAACCACAGCAAAGACGAGTTTGTGCGCGGGGATATTCACACTAACACGGTGGAAGGGTTCTTTTCTATTCTGAAACGGGGTATCTATGGTATATATCACCAAGTAAGCCCAAAACACTTACAACGCTATTGCAATGAGTTTGCCTTTCGCTATTCAACAAGAGATATGGACGAGGGCGAACGCTTTAACGAAGCATTAGGGAATATGAACAAAGTATTGAGGTATAATAAGCTAATTAACAGAAAATGAGTATTATTTCAACGGTTTGGAATTGGCTGTGTCGCGTTTCTCTGAGGGATTGGTTAATAACAGCCGCATTAATACTGAGTCTTGTTGCATCTTTTTTAAACTTCGGATATTCTCAATACTATCGCGCTCGATATGAAGCCGAGTATCGTAAGAATGTAGAACTACGGGAACAGCTATTGCAACGACAGCAACAACTAATGTCAGTACTGCAACAATTATCTGAAAAACGTAAATAGAACCCGTTTTTTTGTTTAGGTTTCTTATAGACTCATTTGTTTCAATTATTGAAAGGTTTGCTTGTAGGGTTGACTCATTAAGTCTTTTCATTAGCCCCTTACCTTCTTTTTGGTCTAATCTGTCTATTTCCTCGTCTTGCCTATTCTTGATTAGATTTTCAAAGTAAATAGCACCCTTAATAGGCATTTTTACTGACCTTATATTTCTATCGCTTGGCAATAGGTAAATATATCCGTCTTTGTTTAGGTCTTGAAATGCGTGTACAGCATCAGAATTTGATATATATGGGAACTTGTCTTCGCGTCTTTTGGTAAACTCTTGCCATAAAATTTCATCATCTACTTCAAATAGTGATAGTAGCTTGATATACAACTCTTCCTTTTCATTCATAAAGAAAGACTTAATTATCCTTTTTAGGCTTTTGGGGCGGCTTTGCAGCCAGTTTTAAGAGTTCATTGAAACTCTTATTCACCTTTATTTTTTTGTGCTTATCGGGCTTTTCCTGCTTCTTTTCTCCCATATACACGAAGTTAAGAAAATTATAAGACTTTGCTATATTTACAGCCCTAAATACTTAAAGCTATGCACGAACTACTACAAAACTACAAACCAAGTTTCGATTATGGGCCTATTATCGAAAGGACAATTAGCCCAGTTATTATGAAGCCAAACACATTTAAATGCGAGTGTACGCTTTCAATACTTAAAAATCAAAACCCCAAATATGTTATTTCACAGATAGTAAAAATATATAATAACGAAGGTGGCACAACTTATGAATATAAGAGTGCAGACCCTTTTGATTTTGTATTTAAAGCACCGTATGAATTTAATTCAGACAAAATAAATAAAACCGAAATTGATATTTTCAAAGAGGGGCTAAATAACGGCTTTATCCAAATTAAAAATATGGTAATAGCCAGTAAACACCCATTAAGTTTAGACTTTTTTCAAAAACATATTATCGATATAGCCATTGCCCAGACTCATATACAAAAATATTTTCTTCGAGGTAATTAGGGTATTTGCGAAGCATAGTTTTTATTCCAAGTCCTTTTAGCTGAAGCCTCGTTCTTAACTTAAACTTTGCCCTTGCTTTAACCTTGCGTTTAAGCATTGCCATTTTACGTTTTCTTTTGGTCACTAACCTTTGTGCTTTTTAGTATGTTAGTGCCATTCTATTTAACATAATATTAATTATAAGACAAATATAAAACGCATATAATTGATTATAAGTCGTATAAATACGGCTATTCTTTGACAAATCTGAATATGTTCAATTTGCTGTGTGCTATGCTGCTTAGATGTATGATGTATATTCCGGCTGTCCAGTCCTTAACATCTATGCTGAAATTACTGCCGTCAATAAACTCTTTATTCATAACCTCTTTGCCTAACAAATTAAATATGCGCACTGAAACAGACGCGGAATTTCCTGTTTGAATAGTAATATGTGAACCGCCCGGATTCGGATAAATGCTTTGGGCTGATGGTTTACTCTCTCGTGTTTCTGTAGCTAACGAATCAAATAAGCTACAGTTGTAATTCCAGGCATTATTTTCCAGATAACCTTGCGGAGTTAATGTTTTGCCGGCAAAAGCGCTGTAATTAACCGGATACTTGTAAGCTCTGAAAACGCTGTTGTTATTGGGCACAGTTCCCTGACTGATAATTCCACTGTTGGTAGACGGATTCACATAACTCCACACTGTATTTCCTGCTGAGTCTACCTCAAACAAATGACCTGAAGTTCCTTCGCAAATCAATGTATTGCCGTTGATTAAACGCTGCGTACCTCCAATAAAGGCCGAATAAAAACTATCTGCAGGAGAATCCTGATAGGTCCACAAGGGATTCGCTGGCCCAAAAGCACTTGCGCCCGGTTGGGTATAAAACCCCGCACTATCTGTAACCGCTTGTATTTCTGTAATGGTGGAAAATGGTAAATTGCCGTTACGTGGTCCGTTATTGAACGCAATGATATTGCCTGCACCCGGTAATCCGCTTTTTATCCAATTCACATTATGCTGGTAAAACAACTGCTTTGTTGTACTGTCGCCACGATTATACGAAGCCGGATTTCCCCAGCGGTACAAAATATCTCCGCCTTTGCCATACCGGCCACCGCTGTGTGAAGCTGCCTGAGCTGAGGTGGTGCTGTGGTCAATAACATAAAATTCACTAAAAGCCCGCGCACTCAATATAATCTGATCCAACTGAGGATTGTAATCTAACCCATTGCCGTGCATCCAATCAGCCGGATTATTGCCATTTCCACCCGATGGCGGATAATTGAGGTGCAACAGTTCAGGGTGTTGGGCAACTACGCCATAATTACTTTTAGTGCTGTCAAACTCTTGTATGGCATGGTCCCAGGCATGCCATTCCCACACTACTTTGCCGCTATCCGTACCCACAGGTTCAATTTCCACAATATGCTCTGGCCATATTGCCGAGTTGAATTTTCGGCCTGCAGCCAATGCCTCAGCCTGTGTTTTGTATTCAAAAGCCAGCAACAACACATTGCCATTGGGCATGGGTGCAATATCATGGTGCTGGTGATAGAGTGGCGAAGTGTAGCGGTAACTCCACAATACATTGCCGTTCCAATCCAGTTTTTGCACCCCACCGCCCCCCTGCCCGTTAAACGTAGCATTGGGCACCTGAAACGGACGTACCAAAGTGCCGTCTTCCTGCAGGTAACAGCTTAAACCCGGATGGAATTTGCTAACCCAACGGTGAACAACCTCACCGCAGTTGTTTAGCAAATAGGTGACACTGTCGCCTAAAGGCGCCATCAGTACATAACCTTTAAGGGCTTGCGGGGTATTTTTAAAAATGCCAACGGTTTGCTGGGCTGCCACCCCCAAGCCGGTTAGAAAATAGAGTACAAAAACAGACAGCGCTGGTTTAATGTATTTTACCCTCATGAAAAAAAGTAATGTTTAGCTACAGCAAGGTACAAAAAGGAATCAAAATTAGTACTGCCAAATTTTACCTTATTTCATTACTGCTCGTTGGGTAACTGTTGCAGGTAATCCTTCGTTTCTTCTTCAGCTAGGGCAAACAAATCTGTATCTTTAGCCATTTGGCTGAAAGATTTGGCATCCCGGTACTGATTAAAACTGATCTTTGTATTTAAAGCGGTAATCTCACAAGGGCCAAAATGCGTGCCCGTTGGTTCCCAGCAATTTTGCCCGTCCAACGCGCTCCGGATATGAGATTATAGTTTGTGACAATGTTCAGCTATTCGTTTAAGCAAAGCTTCAAATTCGGGTTGTCCCTGATAATACAGAGCTGCTGTTAGTTTATACCTTTTAGTGAAATCCGCTCTCAATTCTTCTGATGTCAGTAAAAAGGCTTCATTTTTTGAAATAGGAATTTCTAAGTCTGCCTTAGGAAATCTTTTTTGTTTGTGGGCAGTATATTCTGCTGTACCTATAAAGCCTAACACATCAGGATGCTCTAGAAGACAATAGACGTCATAATATTGGCGCATAAAATTGCCACTTCGGGCTCCTCCATTCTGCTCTTGACGAAATTTGGTTGCAATAGTCTGGAGTTTCTCAACAAATGTATAACCGGGATGATAGCAAACAATATCAACTCCTCTGTTATCAATGATGTCAACGCTGGAATCAATTGCTTTATCGTATGCCCATGAGCTTATTGTAATTTTTGTATTTGGTGTTACATCATCAAACCCAGTTTCGAGAAGAATACCTTCTTTCATTCCATGTACTTGATCAACGGTATTATCATAAATCAATCTGATTCCTCCGCTTCGATAAGAGGTTTCATCATCGAACGCAGTATCGCGTACAACTGAGTTTATTCCCGGGATTTTAATTTCACCGGCTAACCAATCATAAAATTCTTTACGCTTTGCAACATTATTCTTGTTGTTATTTTTAGGATTTTCATTGATGCCAAGCTCATCAGGAGGTTTAATATGAATATCAATGTCTTCAGAGAAACGATGAATAACTTTATAACCCTTAGATAAAGATGTTCCTCCTTTTAATTCAAAAGAGAAACCTTGGCTTTTAAGGCCATATAAGACATGCATAATCCAGTAGTCTTTTTCTACCAGTCCTGCTTGTATTCCTTTTTCTTCTGCTACAATGTTTAGTAGGGCTGAGAAATCTTTATGATTGTGCAAATAATCAGGCATATTGTTGCTCTGATTTACTTAATAAAGGCTGTAATAGTCTTTTGGTTCTAGTATTTCCATATTCTTCTAATGAAGATTTGAGCTTTTGAGAATTTAAACCAGATACTTTTGTAAGTACTTTATTTAAAACTTCATTCTGATCCTCTGCCAATTGCTCCAGATTATTGACCAGATCTACTAACAAAAACTCTTCTGTAACTTTATTAGGAAAATGATGTTTTACTTGAAAATCAAATGTTCTGTTTCCCAACTTTATTTCACCATGTCGCTTATGATTATAAACAACTCGTTTATTATAAAGCTGTGTAGTGCCAACGCCTAAGCTATTGTATGTGTTAGGTGAAGTAATAAGAAATCTTTTGTCTTTTAGAAAACTAGCTATCAAAACATCTTCTTCAGGAGGAGTTTTCCCAAATGCAGTTTCCTTAGGAAAATAATATAACCCTTGAGAAAGTTTTTCAAGAGTTCCTTCTTCAACTAATTGCTCTAAATGTCTATCAACAGATTTAGACCATATAGTTAAGTCCCCTCTCCTATATACTTTACCCCTCTTTAAATGCTTTTTAAGTTCATCTAACTGTGCCATAATCAATTATTCCTCCTTCAAAGATAATAATTAAATAGATAAATGCATATATTTTTATTTAAAATTCATGCAAAAATTATACGTAAATAATTAATTATCAAAACTATAATTACATCCTATTCGCATGCTAACTTTCATCTCTGGCAGCATTTGCTCTTGCAACTGCTATCTGATCTTTTACCTCCTTCAGAAAGTTCTTGTATGTATCTTTTACCGGTTTCTTCATTACTTTTATAATTCTCCAACAACTGTTGGAGTTTTGTCATTCGCCATTTGTTATGTTAATTTCTCCAACAACTGTTGGAGAATTAATTACTCTTCCTTACGGCCTTGTAAAAATAACCTTCTTCTTTGTTCTAATAGTTATCAACTATAGTCTCATTTATATAATTATACAAATATCAGCTAAGGTTGCCTGTAAATCTTTTCGGCCCATTAAGCCTAAAATAAGAGCATGAGCAAATCCAATATCTTCGAAATTTGCACTTTCTGGAGCATGCACACAACTTAGCCCAAGACCGTCACATTGATTCTTGGTAACAAAAACACCTAAATGTGATTGTTGATTGTAAAGTAGTTCAATTGATTGGACAAGTTGAATGATACTAGTAGATAATCCATTAATATCCCTAACTGGATCTGGCCTGAATGCTAACCTTGTTATGGCTTTTCTGCCGTCAGGGAGAATCTTGATGTAATCATTCCCATCTGCATTTTGATTTTTTGTAGGGACTTTTCTTAGCAACTCATCTTCAGGCTGAATTTCATAGGAAGGGTCAATCATATTGTAGGAGATTTTCTTGAATACTGTCAATTAAAAGACCTATTGAACCTATGCTATAATGCTCTTCAGTTACATTATTGTGTTCTCCTTCGTAACGGGTAAAGATGATTGATTCATCTTGATTTATTTCAATATCGGCTTTTACATCTTCTCCGTCCAATTCTATTTGGAAACCACCATTGGGCATTGGGAATACATGAATAGCAACATTATGTTCGATAAGTTCTTCATCTTTAAGCTTGTCAATTATAACATGGCCTATTTCTATTGCATTTGAAGAATACATCGCGTTTGCAATTTCCTCATCGATTATTTGATCTCTGAATGCTTCTAACTTTTTATGCAGTGAAATGTATTTTAAATCCTTAGAAGTACTGTTACGCTTTCTATGCATATCTTTCGTTTCAACTAAAGATATTATTATAAAGTGTTTATTTAGCTCAATTATTCTGTCGCTAATCGCAGATTTATTTAATTCAACAGCTTTAATACTCATTTTATTCCGGTTGCTGAAATTTATAATGTGCTAATTTAAGAATAATCGATAAGATTAAAAAGGGAGCATCGATTCCATATTCAATATCATCTCTTAATCCATGCGCAATTTTATTCCTTAGGTTTAACCCCATTTTATTAACCATTACATAGGTTATAAAATAATATTCTTCCTCACGGAGATATGGCTTTAAATCTCTTATTAAATCATCAAACAATTTCTCCATCACAATCCGCATGTCCCTTTCATTCGGCTTAAAGGTTACAATACCTGCCTTGTAGCACATTTCCCTTAATAGATATTCAATCTTCATAGCCAATGAATCAGTAGCACAAATGAAGTTAGGTGTATATGAATTATCTTCTGTCCATTTTTCCAATTCATGAAATAACAATTCAATACCCGGTTTAATCAACTCAAGATGGCTTACTGAATAATCCCTACCATGCGTTCTGCGTACACTTGGCTGACCTATCCAAGTTTTAGATAGGAAATCTAATAATCCACTTGCAGATAATTTGTCGGCTTTTATTGCTTCAATAGCAAGAGAGATAAGAATTTGACTGCCTATTTGAAAATTAAACTCATAAGTCTGTAAGAAATTGAATTCTTTTTTTTCCTCAGCTGTACTATATACATCAACAGTATTTCCAAATTTATCCTGAATACTTGTTGGGAATAAATTCGTTAAAACAGTCTGTTTAGCCTGCTCTTCACTCCATGCTCGTAGCTCTACGATTGATCTGAACATGGTAGTTATTGATAGTTCATTTATTATATCTGCTTCTGAGCCATCTGTTACTACACGCTTAATGTTCTCAAATATTTCTACAGAAGCTTCATCTGGTAAGGATTGTCGTATTTCTGATAACCTAATATCCTCCCTATTCTTTTGATATAATTGAGAAAGGCGATCAACATCTCCTTGGCTTTTTATTTCCTTATAGATTCTGATAGCTTTTTCAATGAAAGTTACATGAGCAAGGTTACTGTTTTTATCTGCATTCTCTGCTAAAGCTTCATATTGTTGGGCTGAAAGCCTTTGCCACTCGTATTTAGTGTTACTAATCTTTTTAGCAAGCTTATAGCTAACGTCAGCAATATATATCGCCCCCCAGGTATTTCTTTTTGCTTCTTCAAGATAAGCTATATAATTTTTATCCAAAACTGCTGAAAGATCATGGCTTTGAAATAAGAGCAAATAATCGATTATCAAATTTGTAGAGTCTAAAATAAAACGCATAGAACCGTTATTATTAAGAGACCACTCTAAATGTCTCTTATATGATTTAGCCGCAACTGTATCTATAAATGCACTAATTTTTTCATCAGATTTCCTTCTTGAATTTCCTATAAAGAAAACGTGCTTAATAGAATTATAGTAATGTAATGCTGCGTAGTTCTTATCATCAGGAGAAATTTTACTTATATGCTGTTCCGCAAGTGTATCTATTTGTTTAAGAAGTTCTATAACGTCATTATTATTCTTTAAGTGATTAGCATAAAAAAGAAACAATCCAAATTCAGTTTTTAAAAAGATATTCTTTGTTTCTTTATATCTTTTTAACACATGTTCATAATCGTCTTTGTAAAAATATCTTTTATCAGGCCACTCTACATCTACTTCTTCTCCATCCTCATTTTTTCCTTTACCAGACATCTTAGGCTTTAAGCCCTCCTCAGTAGTTTTAACAAATTGTATTGCTTCTCGTTCAATATTTAATAAACGTAGAATATTACTGTCTTTGAGAGGTTCCTTTTCATTAATCTTTGAAAGTGTATCGAGGATATCTATGTAAGCCTTGTTAACGTCAATTTCTGGATGACCTTCGGAAAAGTCCTTTTTTTCTAATTCTGTATAAAAGCCTTCGACTTCTTTCATTATTATAATTCAGATTATTACAAATATAATGATTTATTTTCGTTCGAAATACTTAAGAAAATCTTTTGAAGTGTTTTGAGAATACTCATTCATACTTCTTTAAAAGTGAACAATAAATTGTTATCCAAACGTATTTATCTTATATTTATTTCATCATCAGTTTAGGTGGTAAATCAGTAAATTCAACCCCACATCCCTTAGCTTTGCACCGTGTCTTTCAGCTACCTTCACTCCGACCTCCCCATCGTTGATATCATTCCTCAGGTAAAGCAACACCTGAGCGAACAAAATACCCTTATTGTGAATGCTCCGCCCGGTGCGGGTAAAAGTACTTTGCTACCCCTAACCTTATTGGATGAGCCCTGGCTGGCAGGTAAAAAAATCATTATGCTGGAGCCCCGCAGGCTGGCGGCCAAAACCATTGCGGCCCGCATGGCACAACTGTGGGGCGATGAACCCGGCCAAAGCATAGGGTACCGCATCCGTTTTGAAAACCGTGTTTCAGCCCACACGCGATTGGAGGTAGTAACCGAGGGCATACTTACCCGCATGTTGCACAGCGATAACGCCTTGGAAGGTGTGGGTTTGGTGATATTTGACGAGTTTCATGAACGCAGCATCCACGCTGATGTGGCCCTGGCTTTGTGTCGCGAGGCCCAGCAAATTTTACGTCCCGATTTACGGATTATGGTGATGTCGGCCACGTTGAATATGCCGCAACTTACCGCTTTGCTCAAAGCTCCGGTAGCCGTGAGTGACGGCAAACAATACCCCGTAGAAATTATTTACAGCGGCCCTACGGATATGACCATGTTGCCTGAACTCACCGCGCGGCAGGTGTTACAGGCCACCCGCGAAAATGAGGGAGACACACTGGTATTTTTACCCGGTGAGGGCGAAATACGAAAATGTGCCGAGGTACTGAAAAAAGAACTTTCTGATTTTGCCATTCACCCTTTGTACGGTATGTTGCCCTGGGGCGAACAGCAGGCCGCTATATTGCCCAACAAATACGGCAGGCGAAAAGTAGTTTTGGCCACCTCCATTGCCGAGACCAGTTTAACTATTGAAGGCATACGCATTGTGGTAGATACCGGTTTCGGGCGAATTTCCCGTTTCGATCCCAAATCAGGGTTATCGCGATTGGAAACCGTACAAATATCCAAAGACTCAGCCGACCAACGAGCCGGCAGAGCGGGTCGTTTAAGTGCCGGTGTCTGTTACCGCATGTGGACAAGCGCCACACAAGATCGCATGGCAGAACACCGCATTCCTGAAATTATGGAGGCCGACCTTACCTCCCTGATATTAGACATGGCCCAATGGGGAATTACCAATATAGAACAACTTACCTGGCTAAGTGCACCGCCCAAAGCGGCTGTTGCACAAGGCACCGAGTTGCTGCACCACCTCAACGCATTGGAAAACGGCCGAATCACTGAACACGGCAAACAAATACACCAACTGGCCTGTCACCCGCGTATAGCCCACATGTTGCTCAAAGCCAAAGACGACCGTGCCGTGCCGCTGGCTACTGATTTGGCGGCTGTTTTAGAAGAACGCGACCCCTTGCCCAAAGACTCGGGCATTGACATTAACCTGCGTATTGAAGCTCTGCGCAGAGGGCGCAAAAACAACGGATTGGGCAACCGGTTTGTACGTATTGAAAAGGTAGCCGAATCATACCGCAAAATGTTGGGTGCCGAAGTTGACAACGGTGCGGTAGACGTATTCGAAACAGGCTTATTGCTGGCCTATGTGTATCCGGAAAGAATTGCTTTTGCCCGCCCGGGCAACAACGCACAGTTTCAACTAGCCAACGGAAAATATGCCGCAGCCGGACATAAAGATGATTTAGCACACGAGCCTTGGCTGGCCGTGGCACACATGGATGCCCGTGATGGTTTGGGCAAAATATTTCTGGCTGCACCACTCAACCCCAAAGACCTTTTGCCTATGGTAAAAGAGCGGGAAGTAATTACCTGGGATACCCGCAAAGGTGGTTTAATAGCAACAAAAGACCTGCGCATAGGCAGCATTGTGTTGCGCTCCCAACCCTTATCCAACCCGGATGAAAAACACCTGCAAACAGCCATAAGTGAAGCATTAAAAAGTGAAGGGGAAGCCCTGCTGAACATGGACGAAACGTTTGTTCAACTGCAAAACCGCCTGTTGAGTTTACGCAAATGGAACCCGCAGGAAGCCTGGCCGGATGTGAGCACCCCTACCCTTTTAATGACCAACCCTGAGTGGCTGGGCGCTTACCTCGGCTCTGTTAAAAAGCCCGATGATTTGAAAAAGATCAATCTCTCACAAGCGCTGTTGCAACACTTGGGTTGGGAAAAACAACAGACCTTAGACAGCCTTGCTCCTGCGCGAATTAAAGTTCCTACAGGGTCACAAATAGCCATTCAGTATTTTGCAAACGGAGAAACACCTGTGCTGGCTGTTCGTTTGCAGGAAGTATTCGGTCTGGCCGATACACCAAACATCAACAACGGAAAAACCCCACTGGTGCTGCATTTGCTTTCGCCCGGCTATAAGCCCGTACAGGTTACCTCCGACTTGCGTAGCTTTTGGAACAACACCTATTTCGAGGTAAAGAAAGAACTGAAAAGACGCTACCCTAAACATGCCTGGCCCGATGACCCGTGGACAGCCCCACCGGTAGCTAAAGGGCGAAGTGCGAAATAAGATTTATGCTATATTTGAGTAAAAATAAACAAATGAATACAACTGCCATTTTCAAAGCATCTCTATTGCTTTTAATCGCATTTTTTTGCATAAACTACAGTTCAGCTCAAAATATTCGTATTGCTTGGGGGGATGGTGTAAAAGACAAAAGGCACACAAATATTTACAAATTAATATACGCATCCTCAGAAGAATCTTTTATTCTACGAAATATCTATCCAACCTTTGTTAGTGGCGTAATTTATCCAAAAGATAAATTAGTCCTTGAAAAATTTGATGCGCAACAAAACAAGGTTTTTGAAAAATTATTTGAATTTAATGATAAGACTCATTTTTATGACATTGTACTAGTAGAAAATAAACTATACCTTTTTTACAAGACATATGATGAACAAAAAAAGAAAAGCTATTTTATAGTTAAGTTATTGAATACTGAAAACGGAGAAGAAGCAGGCCAAGAAAAAACTATTGACAGTGTCGATTTTTCTAAAAAAGACAACATTAATGGTTACATTCAAAAAGTCCGTGTAGTTCCAGGAAATAATGGAATAATGGTTTATTCGTATACTCAGACTGAGTATATTGTGAAGTGGCTAAATAATGATTTAAGTAAAAGAGCTGAATTTCACATGAAAAATAGTGAAAAAAATAAACTCTCACTTTCAGAACCTCTAATCGATAAAAACAAAAACCTATACTTTTTATGTTCAAAAGGAAATGAATTGGTATTTGATTGGGAAAAAGAATTTATATCTTCCTATGATAACTTTGCATTAGCTTGTATTCGTTGGAGAGAGAGATTTCAATTTTCTACAATCAAACTAGATTCTACAATGCATACCATTGAACAATTAGATTTATTGCTAGAAGATCCTAAAAAAGGAATAACCCAACTTAAACAAGTATTCTATCCAGACTCGTCAAAGATTATTATTTCCGGATTTTATTCAGAAAAAAATGTAGTAAGTGCTGCTGGGCACTGTAGCTTTATTATGGATTTATCGAAAAAGTTAATTTATGCATGTAAAATATATGGATTTTCAGACCAGTTAAAATCAGAATTCAGATTAAAAGAAAATCAATACGGGAGAAAAGAAATTGAAAAATTGGTTATATCAAACATCATTTTTAATTCAAATGACAGTTCTTTTATAACTCTTGCTGAAATCAAAAAATTCGAATATGATCCATTTACTAAATATTCAATGTACGCGTCTAATTTTTATTTCGGAAACATTCTGGTTATATGTTCTGAAGTTGATGGTCAAATTAAGTGGATACAAAATATCTCAAAAAACCAGAAATCTTCTTTTGATGAAGGTTGTCACTTATCCTTTTGCTTATTGCAAAATGAAAATGATTTGGGTTTCATTTTCATGGATAATTATAAAAATAAAGATAAAACTAAAGGTGAGACGAAAACTATAACTATGGGGCCTTATATCGATAAAGATGCCACTTTAATGTTATGTAAAATATCGTTAAATGATGGCAATATTACGTCAGAAGAAATTGAGTCCTTAAAACCTGGCAATGACAACAGCTCTTTTTGTGTAATGCCAAAGTTTTGTTACTTCATTAGCCCAAATAAGGCGATAATACTCAGTCATTACGGTTCAGTGCATAAAGTCGGTCTTTTGCAAATTGACAGAGAATAGCATTTGGAAGATTTTTAGGGAGTACTAAGTTCCCTTTTATCGCCCGGATAGTAAGCCCGTGCAGGTAACCAGCTCTTTGCGTAGTTTTTGGAACAACACCTATTTCGAGGTAAAGAAAGAATTGAAAAGGCGCTACCCAAAACATGCCTGGCCTGATGATCCGTAGACAGCCCCACCGGTGGCTAAAGGGCGAAGTGCGAAATAAGCAATCGGTGGCATTCAAGCCCGTTAATAATTACAGAATAGTTTATTTTTACAAAATATACTTTTGTATATTATTAAAATATACTTTTGTATATTTGTATCATAAACAATTGATTATATGATACTCAAATCGGAGTTAAAAGAAGCATTTGAAAGCCAAAAAAAATATATAACAGATGTTAAGTTCGATTATGTGCGCAGGCTGTATTTAGATCAAATAACCAAAGATAGCCGGCAGGTAGAAGTTATATCAGGCATAAGGCGATGTGGAAAAAGCACTTTAATGAAACTGCTTATGAACGAGCATAAAGAGCCCATTGCCTATTTCAATTTTGAAGATCCGCGCATATATGGTTTTGATGTAAAAGATTTCAGCAAGCTGGATGAAGTAATGGGCATAGGTTATTCAGCATATTATTTTGATGAAATACAGAACGTCCCCTCCTGGGAGTTGTATGTAAGGCAACTTCATGATCGTGGCGAAAAAGTATTCATTACAGGTTCAAATGCATCGTTACTAAGTAAAGAATTAGGCACCCGGCTTACAGGGCGACATATACGACACGAGTTGTTCCCTTTCTCCTATTTTGAATTTTTAAGTTATTGCAAACTTCAGGATAATGACGATGCTGTTTCGGCATACCTGCAATGGGGTGGTTTTCCGGAGTACCTGCGCGATAAAAATCCTGAAGTATTACAGGTACTGTTGAAAGACATTGTTTTACGTGATATCGCGGTACGATACGGAATAAAAAATACCCGAACTTTGATGGACGTAACCTTGTTTTTATTAAGCAATGCGGGTAAACCGGTCACCTATAACAGCCTTCGTAAAACCTTTGGAATTGGCTCTACCAATTCTGTTGTTGATTACATGAACTGGCTCGAAGACAGTTACCTGTTTTTCTTTCTGCCAAAATTTAGTTGGTCGGCCAAAAATTCTGCTGTAAATGCACGTAAAGTGTACGCTATAGACAACGGCATGATAAGCGTAAATACCCTCAGTTTTTCATCTGATACAGGACGATTACTGGAAAACATGGTTTACATCCACCTGCGCCAATTATATGATCAATTGTTTTACTTTAAAGAAACCAGTGAATGTGATTTTGTGGTAATGGAAAAAAAGAAGGCTAAACAAGTGATACAGGTTTGTGCTGAAGTAAACAGCGACAACATGGAGCGTGAACTTAAAGGATTGACTGAAGCCATGAAGTTCTTTAAATTGAAAGAAGGAACAATTATCACATTAAACCAGGAAGATACTTTGGAAACAGAAGCCGGTTTAGTGAAACTCACTCCTGTAAGAACGTTCCTGTAAAGTGTTAAACAATTACTTGTTTGCCCCGCCCGGTTTTCCTTTTCCGGATGGTTTTCTGAAAGGCTTTTTGAAAGCAGGGCGTTCACGTTTAGCATCCGGGTTATATTTCGGAGCTTCTCCCAATCCCTCAGGCAAAGGCAGTTTGGTAACAGGGTAACCAATTAACTCTTCAATATCATGGAACCTGCGTTGATCCTTCGGGTTAATGAAGGTAATGGCTGTTCCGGTACTCTCTGCACGTGCAGTACGGCCAATGCGGTGTACATAATCCTCCGGATCTGGCGGCACATCGTAGTTAATCACTAAACCTATTCCGTCTACATCAATACCGCGGGAAAGAATATCGGTACCAATCAGAATTTCTACCTTATTATTACGAAAATCAAGCATGATAGCCTCGCGTTCCGGTTGTTCCAAATCACTGTGAAAAGCTTTGATGGACAGGTTGGAGCGCTTGAATTCACGGTCGAGTTCCTTTACTTTATCTTTGGTAGAGGCAAATATGATAATGCTTTTGTGTTCCTTTTTCTCCAGAATACTTTTGAGTAAGCGCAACTTTTGTTCATCATACGCCATGTAGGCCTGTTGCAGTATACCTTCGGCAGGTTTGCTGATGGCAATGTTAATTTGTTTGGGGCTTTGTAAAATTTTATTGGCTAATGCCCTTATTTTGGGGGGCATAGTCGCTGAAAACAACAGCGTTTGGCGGCTCTCAGGCAAATAATTACTGATACGGATAATGTCTTCATAAAAGCCCATGTCCAGCATACGGTCGGCCTCATCCAGAATGAGGTGTTGCAAATTACTCATATCAGCCGAGCCGGAAGACGTGAGCAAAGAAATGAGCCTTCCGGGTGTGGCAATGATAATATCGGCTCCTTGCCTGAGGGCGCGTTGTTGCTGAATAAAGATGTTACCGTCTCCTCCACCGTAAACCGCAATAGAACTGATGCCCGTAAAATAAGAAAGTCCCTGCACCTGCTGGTCAATTTGTTGAGCCAGTTCACGGGTTGGGGCCAATATCAAAGTGTTAAGGCGGCTGTGGCCTGATTGTACAATTTTATTCATTACCGGCAGCAGGTAAGCAGCTGTTTTTCCGGTACCTGTTTGTGCACAGGCAATCAAATCATGTCCATCCAGTATCTCGGGTATAGCTTGTTCCTGAATGGGTGTTGGGGTATCGAATCCCATAGCGTCCAATCCGTCAAGCAGCTCATCTTCAAAGTAAAAGTCGTAAAATTTCAATGTGTGCTAAAATATTTGCTGCAAGATACGGCTAAACTATGCAAAAAACGCATTCACCAGTTGGGCTACCTTGCTCATATTCATTTGTTCAAACGGATGAGGTGTATCAGGCAAAACAGCCAACTGGGCATCAGGTAAGGCTTTGAATACCTGAAGGGTTTCATCCAAGGTAACCATTTTATCCCTGTCTCCCACCGCTATACAAGATTTCACGGATTGTCGGCTCAGCCTATCGGGATGCAAATAATCCATTTGTCCCAAATCTTTCATGAATGCTGCTGTTTGGTTCAGCAATAATTCCCAATCAGTATGTGGGTGTAGAGTTTGCAACTGAGCCACAAAAGCCGGTGCCTTTTCTGCCAACACCTCAGGATTTAAACGGGCTGTTTCCTTCAAAGCAATTTCGGGGTTCCAACGGTATTTAGTAGCTAAAGTAAGTATTCCGGTAAATCTATCAGGATATTTGTTAACCAAATACATAGCCACATAACCACCCATGCTGTACCCCATCAAATCCGCCTGCTGAATTCCGTTTGTATCCATCACCGATAACACGTATTCAGCCAATACAGGAAGGTTGAAAACGGTATTGTTTGTTAAGGGCAAATCCCCGTGACCGGGAAAGTCTAAGGGCAATACCTCACCACAATGGAGCAAGGGCAATAAATCATCAAACTGGTGTTTTTGAGCCAAGGCCCCGTGCAACAGAACTAAATGTTTAGACATGGCGAGTGCTAAAACAGTTTTGATTGATCCTTTTTACTGGGTTTTTTAAAGTTTTTCAATCCGCTTTTATCAGCCTTTTCCACTGCTTCGGGGTTGGTTACCGTTACCTCTATCAATGGTTTTATTTCCTTTTTCTCTTTGCTCAACGGTACATCCATTAATGGAATAGTGGTAGCTGTAGGTGGTGCTATGCGTGTTTCATCCTCCTCCATATTGTCTTCAGTATTCAATAAGGTAACACTGAACAAATCTTTATCAGCCAGCTTATTACCAATTGACTTCCACCCTTTCACTTCAATGAACTCATGCAACTTAATATCCTGCACTTTGGCGTCAGCCTTTTTCTTACCAATGAGTACTTTTACCAAAGGTTCTTTGTAGGTAGTGGCGAAAATGAGCTTACATCCTCTTTCCTCTCCAATAAAGATAAATTTCTTGTTGAGTGTGGTAGTTTCAATCATGAAACGCTTTACATAGTGTACTTTACCATCAGTATGTACCGCTGAAATTGGTCGTGAAGGTTTAAATTTCTCCAGCAGGTAAATCTCATTGGGTTCATAACGGTTGGTGAGGTCAAAGTTGGTGAGCTCATAGGAACCGTCTCTGTAAATCACCAGAATAGCATCGTCTCCGTCAAAAGTTCCCAGGAAGATGCCCCGCTCATCTGTGTTGAGCCTGCCGGTAATTTCATCGTACCATATCTTGCGGCCACCCAACGTAGAGCTTCCTTTTTCTTTCAGCTTAACCGTTTTTACCAGGTACTTGCACAACAAATTGCCCTGCACACTGCGGCTCTTAATGGCCAGTGCCCCAAAGTCGAAGTCAAATACCTGTTTACGGGCCTTACTGCTGGGGTGCAAAGTAACCGTAACAATCTCTGATTCAGAATTCTGGTTGGCAGTAAAGTAGACTATTTTGCTGTTTTTGTTGCCTTGAGTAAGGTCGTATTCCTTATCGCGGGTTACACCCAGCACATTAAATCGTTTGGCAAAGCAGTAACGGGTTTTACCATCATCGTAAATCACGTTGTAGGCCATGCGTTCATCGCTTTTATGGAACACTCCCGCGTGAATAATGTCTTTACCTACAAAGGTTTTCTCGGCCACCTTAGTTACCATGTATTTACCGTCTCTGCGGAAGATGATAATATCGTCCAGGTCAGAGCAATCACAAAGGAACTCGTCTTTCTTCAAGGTGGTGCCTATAAAACCTTCTGCACGGTTTACGTACAACTTAACGTTGGCAGCAGCTACCTGCTTGGCCTGTATAGCGTCAAACGTACGAATTTCTGTATGGCGCTCGCGGCCTTTACCGTATTTCTTAATCAGGTTTTCAAAGTAGGCAATGGTATAATCGGTAAGGTACTCAATGTTGTAGTGTACCTCTTCCATTTCCTTCTCCACCCCTTTGATGTGTTCATCGGCCTTAAAAGCATCAAACTTAGAAATGCGTTTAATCTTGATTTCAGTGAGCCCGATTACATCATCGCGGGTAATTTCCCTGCGGAATAGCTTCTTATATGGTTTCAGCCCTTTGTCAATGGTTTCCAAAACAGCTTCCCAGGTTTCACATTCTTCAATATCGCGGTAAATACGCTTCTCAATAAAGAGCTTCTCCAATGAGCTGAAATGCCATTCTTCTTCCAGTTCATTTAACCGAATAAGCAACTCCCGTTTAAGCAACTGACGCGTTTGTTCAGTATTGATTTTAAGAATTTCACTTACCCCGATAAAGTGTGGTTTATCGCTGATAATCAAACAAGCATTGGGCGAAATGGATACCTCACAATCCGTAAAGGCATACAGGGCATCGATGGTAATATCAGGTGAAACACCGGGAGCCAATTGAATTTGAATCTCCACGTGCTTGGCGGTATTGTCCACCACCTTTTTGATTTTTATTTTACCACTATCGTTGGCTTTGATAATGGAATCAATCAACTGAGTGGTAGTTGTTCCGTAAGGAATATCTTTAATCAACAGGGTCTTTTTGTCGAACTCTTCAATTTTGGCCCTCACCCGCACTTTACCACCACGCAAACCATCGTTGTAGTTGCTCACGTCAATCATACCTCCCATCATAAAATCGGGGTACAGACGTATTTTTTTCTCTTTCAGAATATCAATGGAAGCCTTACACAACTCAATAAAGTTGTGGGGCAAAATTTTAGTAGCCAAACCCACCGCAATACCCTCTACTCCCTGAGCTAACAGCAATGGGAACTTCATGGGCAGATTTACCGGTTCGCGTTTACGGCCATCGTAAGAAGTTTGCCAAACGGTAGTTTGTGGGTTAAAAGCCACCTCCAAGGCGAACTTAGACAAACGGGCCTCAATGTAACGGGGTGCAGCGGCTGAGTCACCAGTGCGTACATCGCCCCAGTTTCCCTGCGTTTCAATCAACAGTTCTTTTTGCCCCAGGTTAACCATGGCCTCACCAATAGCGGCATCACCGTGCGGGTGGTACTGCATGGTTTGACCGATAACGTTGGCCACCTTGTTAAAACGGCCGTCATCAATCTCGCGCATGGCATGCAAAATTCTGCGCTGTACCGGCTTTAAACCATCTTCAATGGCGGGCACGGCTCGTTCCAGAATTACATACGATGCATAATCCAGAAACCAATCCTGATACATGCCTGAAACCGACTTCACATCGTGCAGATGGCTGTCGTTATCATGTGTTTCTGATCCGTTGTCGTTAGGAATGTTGTCTAACTCGTCACTCATAAAATAGGGCTCCTCTAACTTTGCGAAAGTACAGTTTAACCCTTGCTGAGCCTAAAAACCGACCTAAAACTTATGTACAAAAAGGTGTGCAGAAGTTTCTTTACATCCATTTTTAATATTGAATGTAAAAATCACCAGTCAGTTGTAGCAATTGACAGCACTTTCAACAATTTCTTGTGCGCGTGTGTCAAAAGTATACAGCAGTAGCAATGCTGCACAAAGAAGTTTGGTTCAGGTTTTAGTAATAAAATTAATATTATTGGTAAAAAAGATCAAAGCGACCTTGTTCAACAGATACTTCTTTGTCGCTTTGGATTGCTCTTGCCTTAAAGGCAAATGTACCTGAGATAATATGATTTATACTGTCTAAGCGAGTTATGGTAATTGCAGCGCGTCTTTCTAGTGGATTTTGGAACAAGATAGATGAATAGAATCTATCTTCTCCTCCTGTTATAACTGTAAATTGATCTTCCCCTAAAACGGGGTCAATCAAAAAAGTGCCTTCCGCATGTATTTTGTTTGTTCTTATCGTTATAGATTGGTTAACATCGAATGTATTGAATTGAGTTGAGTAGTTAATAAATAAATCTCCATTGTAATAATACCACTGTGTCTGATGATACCCCTCACTATTTTGTGGGAATGCTTTTCCATTAATAAGGCAACCAAATGTGTTGTAGCCTTTTTTGGTATAGGGTGGCAGCTTGGCTAATTCTTTTGCATAACTGTCATCATCTTTTTTGCATTGTATGCCAAGGCAAATTATTGCGGCAAGCAGGAGTAAAAGCGTGTAATTGTTTTTCATGAGCCAAAGGTTTTAGTTATTCGAGTAAAGCGAAGTAACCTTTTAAAATTATCAATAAATCGCCTGCCGTATAATCTCCAGCACTGATTCAGCCATCATGTTCTCGCGGTCGAGCAACGGGTTAATTTCTGTTACCTCAAAGGCAATGGTTTTTTCCCAATTGAACAGGAATTTCCATATGTACATGGCATCATCCACACTTAAACCGCCCGGTACCGGAGTGCCTGTACCTTTAGATACATTGATGTCAAGCGAATCAGCATCAAAGCTTACATACACGTAATCGTGGTCTTTGAAATAACGCATGGTTTCTTCCACCACATTGGCTATGCCCAGTTCTTTGCGCTTGGGTGGCGAGAAGTGTTTAATACCCATGCGTTGCATCACGTTCCACTCCTGCTGTTCCAAATCGCGAATGTCAATAAACACTAAATCCTGGGGCATTATTTTGGGGCATATGCCCTTGCTGCCTGCATGTTTTAACTTTTCCCAGGCATCAATTTCAAATTGTGATGGGTTGTTTACCCTGTCTTCCTGGTTATCTATACCCAAAGCTGTGGCTAAAGGCATACCGTGCAAATTGCCAGATGGTGTGGTGTACGGAGTATGCAAATCAGCATGGGCATCAATCCAGATGACTCCTATTTTTTTATTGGGATAAGCATTGCGTATACCTGCGATGGTGCCACCGGCACTGGAGTGATCACCCGAAAGAATAAACGGATGATGGCCCTCCAGCAATACTTTCTCTACAGTACCGGCTACGTTCTCGTAGATTCTGGCAATAGTAGTGATGTGTTTGGCATAACTAAACATTAGCTTGCCGGTTAAAAACTGATTATACACTTCCACATCAACAGATGGCAATTGCCACAAATCACTGCTGGCTTGTGTTACGTCTGCAATCAGAAGTGCATCGGGCCCCAAACTCGCTCCTCGCGTACCTGCTCCTAACTCAGATTTTATCTTGACAATTTTTAACTTATCTACTTTCATGAGAATGTTTTAATCTTTAGAATTGTGCAAAGATAAGGGGATTCCTTGAATCGTATTTAACATGCTGAAAAACAAATACATTGACCTCATTGAGCAAACATTCTACTTTCCCCGCCACGGATTTGAAGTAGATAAAGAAAGCGGAGTCCTCAGTTTTCAGGGTATCAACTTAGTGGAACTGATAGAGACTTACGGTACTCCGTTAAAGTTCACTTACCTGCCCAAAATTGACAGCCAGATTGCCAAAGCGCGCGATTGTTTCAGCAAAGCCATTCAAAAACATGAATACAAAGGTTCATACAAATACTTGTATTGCACCAAAAGTTCGCACTTCTCTTTTAT
>JAGPCK010000040.1 GCA_018058135.1 Bacteroidia bacterium
AGTGAGTTTGAGGCCTTTAATGCCATGAAAGAACTTTCTGAAGTTAAAGATAACCGTTACCGTTTTTATTAATCTCTTGGGTAGCGAAGAACATATTTTCAGTTACACCTCACACAGAACCGAGTCCTCAAAACTCGGTTCTGTTTTTTATGAAACTGCCGGAAACGGTGATACGGCCCTTCTTTTAATTCACGGTTTTCCGTTTGACAGAAGGTTGTGGTACAAACTGGTGCCCCTGCTCAAAAATGTTACCCTCATTTTGCCTGATATGCCCGGTGTGGGCAATTCGACTATTGCAGGTGATACCGCCTCCATGGAAGATTATGCCGAAGCCATGATTGCGGTGCTGGACCAACTAAATATTTCGCGTTGCCTGGTAGCCGGTCACTCCATGGGAGGTTATGTGGCCCTGGCTATGGCTGATTTATACCCTGAACGCATCAGTGGTTTAAGTCTGGTGCATTCCAGCAGCTATGCTGATGATGACGAACGCAAGGTTAAAAGAGATCAGGTATTAAATTTTATAGCAGAAAACGGAGCACAGGCATTTACACAAGCATTTGTACCCGGTCCGTTTGCACCCGATTACACCAACACGCCAGAAATTGAAACTTTAATGAAATGGGCGGAGGATTGCAGTGCCGAAGGGTTAATAGCAGCTGTAAAAGCTATGAAAAACAGGCCTGATCGCTCCTACGTTTTAGAGCAACTGAATGTACCTGTTCAATTTATTGTGGGCGAAAAAGATCCGGTATTTAATTATGCTATTGCCTTTAAACAAGCTACCTACCCTAAAATAAGCATGGTTCACTTCATGCGGAACATAGGCCACATGGGTATGATTGAAAGTACAGAAGAAACAGCCCGGGCGCTGAACAGTTTTGTTACCTTTTGTACAGAGCGAATTTAAAAAGCTCTGGACAGAAAGTGTTTAAAGTCTTCCCGCATTTGGTCATACAACTCCACAAAGCGGTGAAACTCCTGCCTTAATTCAGTGTGGTCAAGTACAAGCTTACGATCAGTAGCAACGGGATTGGCTTTTACCATTGCCTGAATGTGGTTCTCATGCTGTTTAATGTTGTGCCGCATTTCATCCATCACTTCATTCTGGCGAATGAACTGGTTTTGAAATCTTTCGACATGAGCCCGCGTTTCGTAGCCTGTGTTCTTTACAGCCACTTCTTCCAAACGTTTTTCCAATATACCGATATCATCTTTGTAAAACTGCAATTGTTTTAACCAATCAAGATGCTCGGTATGCAGTTCAGTAATATGTTTTTGCTGGGCACGCATACTGTTTGTTTTTAGAACGTTAAAATTATACAAAAAAACGGTAAAAACAAAAATGATGCAGGGGGGCTATTATGTAAATATCTGATTTTCAAAGTTCAAATCAGGACGGGCCGCTTTAATTTCCCTTAAAATGACCTCTTTTAGCTCCTCCAGATTGGTCTTATTGGTGGCTGAAATGAACAAAACAGGAGAATGGGCTCGGGCCATCCAGCTTTTTTTCAAGAACTCTAAACGTGTTTCTTTAGGATGTTCATCTGCTTCAGCATCCTGAACATCAACAGGCATTTGTTCCTGTAAGCGGTGTGCGTCAATTTTATTAAAGATTAACACAGAGGGTTTTTCCTGCGCGCCAATTTCCTGAAGTGTGGTTTTAACCACCTCCATTTGCTCTTCAAAGTTGGGGTGAGAAATATCTACCACATGAAGTAACAAATCTGCTTCACGCACCTCATCCAGTGTTGATTTAAAGCACTCTATCAACTGGTGGGGAAGTTTACGAATAAACCCAACCGTATCAGTAAGTAAAAAAGGCACCTGATTAATCACCACTTTTCTAACAGTTGAATCGAGTGTGGCAAATAATTTATTCTCCGCCAGCACTTCGCTTTTGCTCAACAAATTCATAATGGTTGATTTGCCTACGTTGGTGTAACCCACCAAGGCCACACGAACTTTATCATCACGGTTTCGCCTGCGGGTTTCATTCTGTTTGTCAATTTCCTTCAACTTCTCCTGCAGCTTGGCAATATCGGTACGAATAATCCTGCGGTCAGTTTCTATTTCTGTTTCACCCGGCCCTTTCATACCAATACCTCCTTTTTGTTTCTGCAAGTGAGTCCACATTCGGGTAAGGCGGGGTAACAGATACTGCAACTGGGCCAGCTGTACCTGCGCTTTGGCTTGTGCGGTTCGGGCTCTTTTGGCAAAAATATCAAGTATAAGGTTACTGCGATCGAGCAGTTTACAATTGAGTGTCTTCTCAAGATTACGCAATTGAGAAGGTGAGAGTTCATCATCAAAAACCACCATGTCAATTTTGTGTTCCTTTACATACGCTTCAATCTCATTTAACTTTCCTTCGCCTATAAACGTACGCGGGTTGGCATATTGTAAACGTTGCGTAAATGTCTTTTTGGTAACAGCACCGGCAGTATGTGCCAAAAAGGCCAACTCATCCAGGTATTCTTTTGACTGCTCAGCATTTTGCAACGGGGTAATTACCCCAACCAGAACAGCCGTCTCCTGCTCCCTGTGTGTTGAATATCCTTCTTTATTTTTTCCTGCCATGTAATTATTCCTTCAAATTTCGTTAAAAACTGCTTGTGTATCATCATTCGAAGCAGAATTAACTTTATTTTTGAACATTCCATTTATGCGCCAAGCCAAATATGCTGTACTTGTGTTGATGCTCTGTCTGCAATGTTTACTTGCAGCCGCACAAGCTATTGAATGGTCGCCACCACAAAAACAACGGGGCCGCACAAACTATACCCGCATACTGGGAGCGAACAGCACCGGATACTATTTACTGCGTTGCCGCAACAAAGATTTTTCAAAAGACGTTTTTCTGGAACGGTACAAAGGTTCGCTTACTATAGATTTTAGTCGCGAGCTGTTAATCGGTAATAAAAGCCGTTTTGAGAATATTGTTTTATATGAGGGAGGTTTGCTTTTATTAAAAAGCATGGAGAACCAACAAACCAATAAAATAGAACTGCTGAGCACCAAAGTGGATGAGAACGGAATTGCAGGAACCACTTGGGTGAAAATAGATGAAACACCCAAAAAATCCAGTAACGATATCGGGGACTTTACCGTTGTACCAAGTACCAATAAAAGTTTACTGGTAGCTTCACATACAGAATACGGCAGCAACAACCAATCGGTTTTGGTTATCACTATTTTTAACACTCAGCAACAACAGGTAATTACTCGCAAGTTTGATCTGGAATACAATTACGAAAATCTGCGTTACAAAGAATTGCAGATTGATGATTTTAGTAATGTGTACTTTTCCACTTCATTTACCAACACCACCAAAAAGAAAAATACACCTGAGCGAAAGGAACACGCCATGTATGCTTATTTCAAGGATGCAGATAAATTAACCAAATACAAACTTAACGAGGGTAATTATTACGTCAACGATTTTAGCTTTGGTATTAATTATATTAAAAAATGCCTCACCATATGCGGGTATTATTCTTCTACGAATGAAGACTATGTAGGCGGCACCTTTTTGTACAATATAAGCATTGACAGTGGTACAGTATTCTTTCACAAATTTCATGAACTGGATAAAGGTGTAGTATCGAAAATGGTTGGGGAACGCGAAGCAACTAAGCGGCCTGAATTATCGAACATACAAATGAGTAGGCTGATATTGCGAAGTGACGGAGGAATAGTGATGGTAGGTGAAAACGTATACACTACACAGCAAACCTATACCTATTATGTAAACGGTGTACCCCAATACTCCTATCGCAGCGTATACAACTATGATGACATTATGGTCATTTCATTAGATCCGGACGGTAAAAGTGAGTGGTTTGAAGTTATACGCAAAAAACAATCATCCATGAATGATGAGGGGTATTTTTCCAGCTTTAGTATGATTGCGGTGAAAGACAAAATGCACTTTCTGTACAATGATAACTCACGTGGCAATGCCGATGTTGTTGATGTTTCAATAAACAACTTGGGGCAAAGAGAAAAGAATACATTACTAAACTCCAAAAATACATACGCCCTTATTGTACCTTCAGAAAGTAAACTCGTATCATACAATACACTTTTACTTTCTGCGAATAAAGACAAGCAGTTCTCACTACTTAAAATCAGCTTTTAGAAGTGATCAGAATATTCCGTAATAACCAGCCACTCAATCTTATTTTACTGCTGATTATGGTATTCATTTTACGTGGCTCCATCTTTTTAGGCAACTCACCCGCCAATGGCATTTGGCTCTCTGCTCCTCTTAGCAATAATTTGGATGAATGGCTGAACAGTAAATTAAGTAATCCGCAGATTTTTTACAATATATTCTCTCTGGTGTTACTCCTTATTGAAGCTATATACCTGAACTATATCCTGATTAAGCATAATTTTTTCTTCAAAAACTCTTACCTGCCTGCACTTTTTTATGTGCTGGTCAACAGCCTTTACCCGGCAATGCTGGGCCACTCTTCCCAACTGCTGGCTGCATTTTTCCTGATTGTGGTGCTGGACAAACTTTTCAGTTTATATGATAATGAGAATGCGGTAACAAAAATTATTGATGCGGGAGTATTTACCGGAATTGCCGCTTTATTCAGTTTTGATGCATTGATGTTTCTGCCCTTTGTAGTATATAGCGTGGCATCCATCAGACCTTTTAAGTTGCGCGAAGTAGTACTTTCAGCTTGCGGTTTGTTTATTCCCCTATATGTACTTGCAGTTATTTACTTCCTGAAGGGTGACGTGGAAACAGTAAAAAACGGTTTTTTTATTGTGAATACTGCAACAAACATTAATGCCATACAATTCAGCTACGAGAATATTACACCGCTTATCATTGCTTTACCTCTAAGTGTAATTGCCTTTTTTATGTACCAGAATGACATCGGAAGGAATAACGTAAAAACACGAAAAATTCAGAATGTGGTTTTGGTGATGTTATTTTTTTCTGTGGGCTCAGCCTTTTTCTCGAAACCCAGTTTTGTTTACAGTCTGCCGTACATCAGTATACCGCTGGGTATTATTCTTTCTTATTACTTCTTGTTGGAACGAAAAAAAGGAGATGCCATTAAAGAAATTATCTTTGGTGCGCTGGCCATTCTTATAATTGTTCTGCAAATCATAAAATAGATGCGTTGGTTAAGTATCCTTTGTTTTATACTGTTGCTCACATCATTTGCAAAGGCACAACAGGCATACATACTGGTATTGGGTACAGCTCAGGACGGTGGCTATCCGCAGGCGGGCTGTGCAAAATCTTGCTGTAAAAAAGTATACGCGGGTGAAGAGAAAAAAAGGTTAGTTACCTGCCTTGCAGTCATTGACCCGATAGAGAAAAAAAGCTGGCTGATTGAAGCCACACCTGATTTAGGTGAACAACTCCGTTTGTTACGATTGCACTTAAAAGACAGCACCCATTTACCTTCAGGCATTTTCCTTACCCATGCACACATTGGCCATTATGGGGGATTAATGCAATTGGGTAAGGAAGTAATGGGCACCAAAGAAATTCCGGTATTTGCCATGCCCCGAATGACAGCTTACCTAAACACAAACGGACCTTGGAGCCAACTGGTAACACAAAAAAATATTGCCCTGACAACTTTAGAGAACAATACATTTATCCAACTTAACCAGCACATTAGTATTCAGCCCATACGTGTGCCTCACAGAGACGAATACAGTGAGACCGTAGGTTTCCACATCAACTACAGTAACAAAAAAGCATTGTTCATTCCGGATATTGACAAATGGGAGAAATGGGATTACCCGCTTAAAGTTTATCCCGGCAAAGACAGCGTTACAGCTTTACTGGCTGTTTTAACACAATACGACCACGTGATAATTGATGGCACATTTTACCGCAACGGTGAGTTGCCAGGAAGAGATATGCGCGATATCCCTCATCCTTTTGTAGTAGAAAGCATGCAACTGTTTCAATCACTTTCTGCGGCTCATAAAAAAAGAATCTGCTTTATTCATTTTAACCATACTAATCCTTTGTTATGGGATTTGAATGCTCAAAAAAATTTAAAACAAAACGGGTTTTGTGTAGCTGAACAAAACACAGTGCTGCCTTAATGCGCTACCAACCAGTTGTCACCCACACCTGCCTCGGCTACAACAGGAACTTTAAGTGACATGGCACTTTCCATCTCTTCTTTCACCAACGTTTTCATGTGCTCAATCTCGGTTTTGTGCACATCAAATAGTAACTCGTCATGCACTTGCAAAATCATTTTTGATTTCAGATTAGTTTCCTTTTGCATACGGTTATAAATTTTAATCATGGCCACTTTTATCATATCTGCTGCGCTTCCCTGTATAGGAGCATTAATGGCATTTCGCTCAGCAAAACCACGTACAGTAAAGTTGGCTGAATTGATGTCGCGCAAGTAACGTCTTCTTCCCATCAACGTTTGTACATACCCATGTTCTTTTGCAAAGTTGATGGTGTTGTTCATGTAACTTTTAATGTTGGGGTACTGCTTAAAGTACTCTTCAATAATTGTTGCAGCTTCTTTGCGTGGTATACCCAAACTTTGTGATAACCCGAAAGCCGACTGTCCGTAAATAATTCCGAAGTTGACGGCTTTGGCATTTCTACGTTGCTGTGAGGTTACTTCTTCCACACTTACACCATATACTTTTGCAGCGGTGGCTGTGTGAATATCCAAACCTTGCTTAAAGGCTGCAATCATATTTTCTTCCTCTGAAATAGACGCCACAATGCGTAATTCAATCTGGGAATAATCTGCACTCAATAAAACATAATCTTCATTTCGGGCAATGAACGCTTTACGTACTTCGCGTCCTTTATCAGTCCGGATAGGTATGTTTTGTAAGTTGGGATTATTGGAACTTAAACGGCCGGTTGCAGCCACTGCCTGATTGAAAGAAGTATGGACCCTGCCTGTGGTCGCATTTATCAATTCGGGCAAAGAATCTACGTAGGTAGATTTTAACTTTTGCAACTGGCGAATCTCTAAAATGCACCGTACAATCTCATGCTCACTCAAACCCTGCAACACATCTTCACCCGTTTGATATTGTCCTGTTTTTGTCTTTTTGGCTTTAGGATCAAGCTTCAGGTGGTCAAACAACACTTCGCCCAATTGCTTAGGAGATGAAATATTAAAATTAACTCCGGCCAGTTCAAGAATACGTTTTTCCAATTGTGCAATTTCCGTTTGCAGTTCAACTGAATAGTCATTCAAAAATTGCTTATTAATTCTAACACCTTCCGATTCCATATCGGCCAATACGGGCACTAACGGTTGCTCCAGCTCATACAAAAGCTTTTCTGCCTCCCGCTCTTTCAACTCGGGTTCCAGTTTTTGCTTCAACTGAAAAGTGATGTCTGTATCCTCAGCAGCATACTCTTTTATTTTTTCCAAAGGCACATCGCGCATGCTCAATTGATTCTTGCCTTTTTTGCCAATTAACTCTTCAATGCTCACCGGCTCATAGTGCAGGTATATACCCGAGAGGTAATCCATGCCATGTCGCAAGTCGGGCTCTATCAGGTAATGAGCCAGCATGGTATCAAACAACGGACCTTTAAGTGAAAGCCCGTAAAGTTTCAAAATACTCCAGTCGTATTTAATGTTCTGGCATATCTTGGTAATGTTTTCACTTTCAAAAACCGGTTGAAAAACCGACAGTATCTTTTTGGCCTCCGCATAATCAGAAGGGCAGGGAATATAATAGCCATGATGGGCCTTGTAACTAAAACTAAAGCCTACGATATCGTTATCTATTTTATCCAAGCTGGAGGTTTCTGTATCAAAACAAATTTCCTTTTGCTGTAAAAGCTCTTGCAACAGATGTTGAAGTGCATCCTCTCCCTCAACCAAAATGTATTCATGTGGGGTGCTGTGTATAGTAGCCTGAGGGCTTACCTCTGCTGTTTCAACCGAAATCTCTGTATTTTCAGTTGCCGTAGCTGTTCCTTCCAATGCTCCCTGATTAAACAAATCAAAAGCACCTGCGGGAGAACCAGCTGTTTTGCTCTCGATAGCGCTGCTCTGAGGTTCATTGCTGAACAACCTTTTGGCCATGGTTTTAAATTCGAGTTCGGCAAAAAGTTTTTCTACTTCTTCTTTATCCGGCTCTTCCAGGAGCAAATCTTCTTCTACCAGCTCAATGGGAACATTGGTATCAATGGTAGCCAGTCGTTTACTTAAAAATGCCTGCTCTCTGTTGTTTTCTACATTCTCTTTCTGCTTACCTTTTAGTTCATGCACATTTTCATACAAGCCTTCCATGCTGCCGTATTTCTGCACCAGAGTTTTGGCTGTTTTCTCACCAATACCCGGAATGCCCGGAATATTATCTACCGCATCGCCCCACATACCCAAAATATCTATCACCTGTTTTACCTCTGTGATGCTCCACTTTTGCAACACCTCAGGCACACCCATAATTTCAAAATCATTTCCCATTCTGGCAGGCTTGTAAATAAAGATGTGTTCACTCACCAGCTGAGCAAAGTCCTTATCGGGTGTCATCATGTACACATCGTAACCTTTTTGTTCAGCTTTTTTAGCCAGTGTACCAATAATATCATCCGCTTCAAACCCATCACGAATAAGAATGGGAATGCGCATGGCCTGCGTAATTTTCATGATGTACGGAAGTGCCTTGGTAATATCCTCCGGCTGTTCATCACGGTGTGCTTTGTAAAGTTCATACTCCTCATGCCTGGCAGTAGGTGCTGAGGTATCAAATGACACGCCTATGTGTGTAGGTTTCTCCCGCTTCAACAAATCAAGCACGGTATTTACATAACCAAAAATAGCTGAGGTATTAAACCCGTAAGACGTAATACGGGGATTCTGACTGAACGCAAAATAGGCCCGGTAAACCAAGGCCATGCCATCCAGCAAGAAAAGTCTTTTATCATTTGGTGTCTTCATTTTTTAAACTTCAAAAATAGGAAGGGCAAGTTATGTAAACCGAAGGTATCTCACCATGAAATATTTGCCGTTCCCATTAAAAAAAATTACATAAACAATACTGCACATCCGGGGTAATGTTGTTTTCGTAAGTATGTTAATTAGATTTTTCAAGTATTTTTACCAAATTTGTCACACAAACCAATTGAATATATGAAAATTAATACGCTCTCATTACTCTTTTCGTTGCTCGTTATCACTTCAGCCTGCGACAAGGAACTTGATGACTTTGTTAGTTTGGAGCCACACAAAAACGAATACAAAACTTACATTATAAAGGAAGGGCAACAGTATACAGGGTCTGTAACCAGCGAGGTAAAAACTACCGAATTAAAGTTTAAAGTAATGTTTGACAGTTCTGCCATATACAGCACCGTTGATCCGGGAAATCAAATAGACATTAATAAGCTATATGGTTTCTCTGACTGCGGAACGGAGCACCATACCCAAAGTGCCCGATTTGGCTGGCGTTGGTCTGATGATTCACTCCGATTGTTTGCTTACTGCTACAAAAACAGCACCCTTACCTTTCATGAGATGGGAACCGTAACCCTTGGCGAAGAACACAGTTGCAGCATACAGATTAGTGGTGAAAAATATATTTTTAACCTCAATGGCAATGTACATGAAATGGAACGCGGTTGCGCTGATACCAATGGCAAACGCTACCGTTTGTTCCCGTTCTTCGGGGGTGATGAAATGGCACCGCATCAAATCACCATTAAAATAATGGAACTGGAGTAAATTAAGTCTGTTTACGATTGAGCTGAAACTGTTGCTATTCCTTATTAGTTAATGAACGGTTTGTACAAAGAGCAGTAAGGCTGAATCAAAACAGCCGCATAATTATTTCATACAGTTTAGCTTTAAGGTTAATAACGGCTATCGAAACGGCCGTATTGCAATTGCATGGTTTGTGTACGGGTTGCGTCTTTTAAGGTAGTGCGGAAAGTGCCCGAAATGGTGCGCCTTATGGTGTCCATATCGTGAATATTCAGGTATAAAAGAGCACCGGGATTTGAAACACCAGAATGATAATCAATCCCTTTGTAACCTATCGCTACAAAATCGGTTTTGTAATCATCCAATGCAATAGTGTATTCACCAGGGCCGGTGATGGTGTCATCGGTAACGATGTTGACCAAGTCTTTATCAGTAACTGGAAAGGTATTTAACGATGTTCTACACATAAGATTAAATGTCTTTTTCCCGTAGAAGTTCATATAAAACATGGTAATAATTTCCGCGTCTTTTAATTCATACCCAGGCCATGCCCACCCATTAAGCAGGCAGCCAAAGGTGCCGTAGCCGCCTGTAGTGGCTTTGGGTAGTTTAGCTAGTTCTTCGGCAAGTACGGGTTCGGGTTTAGAGTCATCTTCATCTTTGCATTGCACACCCATGCAACAAAAGGCGGCAAAAAAGAGCAGTAAAATATACTTGTTTTTCATAAGCCAGAGGTTTTAGTTATTCAAGTAAGAGAAAATAGTTGAAAATGCGAGGTTAAATTTTGCGTTGCAAGATAAAATGATACTTTGATTTAAGCGTAGCATCCGGAGTTACAAACTCCAGATAGCAGGTTAAGGTTAATATCGGCTATCAAAACGACCGTATTGCAAATGCATGGTTTGGGTTCCGCTATGGTCTTTTAAGGTAATTTGGAAAGTGCCTGATATAGTACGATTAACGGTATCCATATGAGTGATTTTTAAGTAAAGCTTTGAATTTTTATTTACAGCCTCAAAAGATGCATAACCATATGAACCATATTTAATTGTAACAAAATCTGTTTTGTAATCATCCAATGCAATAGTGTATTCACCAGGGCCGGTGATGTCATCTGTAACAATGTTGACGATGTCTTTTGTGGTAGGTGGAAAGTCAGTTAAAACTGTATAGCACATCAAGTTAAACCTCATCCCACCATTATAAGTGTAATATCTTGTTACAATCTCTGTCATACTCTTTGCATCTGTTGGCCATGCCCACCCATTCAAAAGGCAGCCAAAGGTATTGTAACCACCTGTGGTTTCTTTGGGTAGCTTAGCTAGTTCTTCGGCAAGTACGGGGCCTTTTTCTTCTTCCTTCTCTTTGCATTGAACGCCCATGCAGCAAAAGGCGGCAAAAAAGAGCAGTAAAGTATACTTGTTTTTCATAAGCCAGAGGGTATAGTTATACGAAATAAGGCAAATGCTTGCTGTTTAATTGTGGGATTAAATAAACGGTGTATTGATTTTTAAAATGAAACTAAGCATGCTTTTTAATAAGCTCCAACAAACTGTCCAATTCTGTTTTGTTATTATAGATATGGCTCGACACGCGAATCAGGTTTAAACCATTTTCAGGAACCATACGTATACGTATTTTATTCTCCGATGCCAATTGATAAAACTTATCATAGGCCACGTTTTTTAACTTAAACGCAATAACACCTGCCCGTGATTTTGCTTCAACAGGTGTTACCATTTCCACCTTACCCTCGCCTAACTGCAATAGTTCATTTTGAAAATGACCTGCTAAATTATGTATGCGCTGAGTAACGTTTTGCAACCCTATGCTCTCTATAAAATCAATTGCTGCAACAACTCCGGCATACAAGGCTGAGCTTTGCGTACCGTAATAATATTTGTGAGCCGTTGAAGCATAATCGCCCATTTCAGGCGGGTTCATCATCATGTTCCACTTGGCATTGTCAGAACCTCCTCCTACATGATAGGCTTGTAAAATATCCTGCATTTCTTTTTTTACATACAGAAAGGCTGTGCCTTTTGGCCCCAGCATCCACTTGTGGGTGCAACTCGCATAGAAGTCGCAACCCAGCTCACTGATGTTTAAATCCAACATACCCGGGCCGTGTGCTCCATCCAGAAATACAAATAAGCCTTTTGATTTGCCTAATGCGCATATTTCTTTTGCGGGCAATACCTGCCCTGCTGTGCAAGGAATGTGAGGTACTGCAATTACACGTGTTTTCTTAGTTATCAAAGCTTCAATGCGTGAAAGTGTTTCGGCAGCAGTAAAGCCGGGTGTAAAAGTTTTCAGGGTTAGTCCGTGCAGTTTTGCTCGTGTAAGCCAGGGGAAAGCATTACCCACATGCTCGTGCGTAGTGATAATAACCTCATCTCCTCTTTTCAAAGGTAATCCCCAGCAAACAATATTAATACCATCAGTCACATTATGTGTGAGTGCAATTTCCTCTTCTTTCACATGAACAAACTTGGCCAACCGGGTGGCAGTTTGTTCCCAGCCACCGTAGTTGCCATTTACATCCACATCCATCATGGTTTTCCTTACCATCTCAATTACCGGATAGGGAGATGGCCCCATAGTGCCGTTGTTCAGGTAAATTTTATCTTTAGCTAACGGAAACTGTTCCCTGACCATTTTCCAAAAAGCTTCATCTTCTACCACATTTTTGCCGTTTGATTTTATGGCAGCGGGTATGTCAACTTCCGGAAATGGGGGAACTACCAAAGCTCCTAAAGCGGTTGTGCTCATTTTAAGAAATTCTCTGCGGTTGGTCATTAAAGTTAATTTTAAAGCAAGATACATTTTTTCTGTAAGCGTCAGTTATTTCTTTCATTTTTGCACCTTCCCGATTCATCAAGTGAACTACCGCAGTAAAATTTCATATCGCATGGTGCACCAATTGCACATCAGTTATCAGGCTGCTGAAGAGTTATTGCAAAACGGGAAAGTAAAACTGAATGGCAAAATCATTTATACCAATGAAAAAACCGGACCGTATGATGATGTGGAAATAAACGGAGAACTGATTTCCATTGCTCACACCTACCGCTACTTTATGTGGCATAAACCTGCCGGAGTAGAATGTACTTATAACAAAGAAGTACCGGATAATTTACTTCAACACCTTCCTGATGAACTGCACGGCATGTACTACCTGGGTCGGCTAGACAAAGCGTCAACAGGTTTGTTGCTGTTTACCAATGACGGACACTTGCATGATGTATTGCTTCATCCTGAAAACAAAGTGCCTAAAAAATATCTGGTAACGCTCGAAAAAGAAACGAATGAAACATTCTATAATGAGATGAAAAACGGAGTAGAACTATCAGGCAAAATGGCCATGGCTGATGAGATATATGCTCTGGGGCCAAACTCTTTTGAAATAACCCTCACTCAAGGGATGAACCGCCAGATTCGCAGAATGTGTTTTAAACTTGGGAATTATGTGACGGCTTTGCACCGAATACGTTTCAGTAACATCGAACTTGGGGCTATGCCTGTAAAGGCTTTTGCTGAAATCAAACGAGATGATATTATCTGATAATTTATTGGTTTTCAGAAAAAAACAACCTTCTTTTATTTCCTCTCTGCATCTTTTACCTTTGCCCCTGATGTACAGAATGATTTGAGTATGGGAATGTACCGTGTAATAGGGATTATGTCGGGCTCATCTATGGATGGCGTAGACCTTGCATGCTGCGAACTTACTGAAGAAAACGATAACTGGACATTTAATATCACCTGTGCTGAAACCATTCCATACGATGCCAGATGGCGCATTCGCCTTTCTCACCTGTACAAACAGCCCGCAGCCATTTTTGCCAAAACAGATGCATTCTACGGACGTTATCTGGGCGATTTAGTAAATGATTTCATCCACCGGCACAAAATTCATGCTGACTTTATTTCTTCACACGGCCATACTATTTTTCACTCCCCTGATGAAGGATACACTTCGCAAATAGGTCATGGTGCTTATCTTCATGCAGTCACCTCACTACCTGTAATCAGTGATTTTCGTACAACTGATGTGGCCTTAGGTGGCGAAGGGGCTCCGTTGGTTCCTATTGGTGACCAGATGTTGTTTGGCGAGTATGGCTTTTGCCTCAACTTGGGCGGCTTTGCTAACATTAGCGCCAATAGCCAAGGCAACATGCATGCTTTTGATATTGCACCCTGTAATATTGTACTTAACCGATGTGCCCGCATGCTCGACATGGATTATGATAACAACGGTGAACAGGCAGCAAACGGCACATTACATGAAGAGTTGCTGAATGAACTTAACGACATAAATTTCTATGCACAACCCTGGCCCAAATCATTGAACCGGGAATGGATCAACAGCACCTTTTGGCCAGTTGCTCAAAACTACCATATCACCCCTCAGGATAAACTGGCTACCTTGTGTACACACCTTGCTCAACAGATAGCCAAGGGCATTAATGACATTGAACAGCAATATAAAGTGAGTAACAATAAACTGTTGGTTACAGGTGGCGGAGCATTTAATCACTACCTGATTAATGAATTAAGAAAACATGCCGGGCAGGAAATAGTAGTACCCGAAAAAAATACAGTTAATTATAAGGAAGCACTCATTTTCGCTTTGCTGGGAGCATTACGTTTACAAAACAAAAACAACTGCCTGCAAAGTGTAACCGGAGCAGAACGCAATAACATTGGTGGCGCTATGTACGGTAACTTCAGTCACCTTTACACAACAATCAAATAAACACTTACACAGAAAATAAAAACACATGCAGAATCTCTTAAAACGTTTCGAAGAAAAACAACCTGAAATAGTATTTGAATGGAAAGATCCGGAAACAGAAGCTGAAGGTTGGATTGTCATCAACTCTTTGCGAGGTGGCTCTGCCGGAGGCGGTACACGAATGCGCAAAGGATTAAACAAGCATGAGGTACTTTCACTGGCCAAAACTATGGAAGTAAAGTTTACTATATCCGGACCACCGATTGGCGGAGCAAAATCAGGAATCAACTTTGACCCGAATGACCCGCGTAAAAAAGGTGTACTGGAACGTTGGTACAAAGCCGTGATGCCATTGTTGAAAACATACTACGGTACAGGTGGTGACTTAAATGTGGATGAGATTCATGAAGTAATTCCTATTACCGAACAATACGGATTGCTTCACCCTCAGGAAGGAACAGCAGTAGGTCACTTTAAGCCGGATGAAGCAGGCAAGAAACGAATGATTAACAACCTGCGTGAAGGTGTATCAAAAGTAATTACCCACGAACAACTGTCGCCATCTGTTGAGCGCAAATATGTAGTAGCCGATATGATTACCGGTTATGGTGTAGCTGAAGCAGTACGCAACTATTATGAATTCTGGAACGGCAATATTGTAAACAAACGTGTAATCATACAGGGCTGGGGCAATGTGGCCAGTGCAGCAGCCTATTACTTAGCAGGATTTGGTGCGAAAATCGTAGGCATCATTGACCGTTCAGGCGGATTGATGAATTCTAACGGCCTCAGCTTTGAAGAGGTTCGTCAACTGTTTCTGGATAAAGACTGCAACAAATTAGTTGCCGATAAGCTGATGAGTTTTGAAGAAGTTAATGAAAAAATATGGAGCATGGGTGCAGAAATTATGGTACCGGCTGCTGCATCACGTCTGCTCACTCAAGAGCAATTGCAACAGATGATTGATAACGAACTCGAAGTAATCAGCTGCGGTGCAAACGTACCTTTTGCCGATGAACAAATATTTATGGGACCTATCGCCACATTTGCTGATAACAATGTGAGTGTGATTCCTGATTTTATTGCCAACTGTGGTATGGCCCGTGTGTTTGCTTACCTGATGAGTGAAGAAGCTCAATTGGATGATACAGCTATTTTCAAAGACACTTCCAACATTATCCGTAAAACGTTAATGCGTATCCAACAGTTTCATCCGCGCAAAACAGGTATCAGTGCCAAAGCACTTGAAATGTCATTAACTACATTATTGCGATAGAAAAATGAATATGTATTCCGAAGAATTTTTACTGCGTGAGTATTGGGGCAACAGCGTCATGGCTTACCTGTGGTTCTTCGGAATCATTCTCATTGGCTGGATTATCAAACGCCAAGGCTCGCGTTTGCTTAGTCGCTTAATGTTCCGCTTTTTTAAAGGCTATGCAAAAAATGCGTATGCCGATGAATTTGTGGAACTTTTGCGAAAGCCTTTTGAAGTACTTTTTGTACTGTTTATTTTGTACATGGCATTTGAGCATATTCAATACCCACCCGAGTGGAAACTTGGGCCTGAGGATAAGTTTGGCGTAAAAATGTTTGTTAACCGCACCTACGAAACATTGCTGGGAGCATTTATCACCTGGGTGTTTTTACGTACCATTGATTTTATAGCCTTTGTGCAATGCGAGCGGTCTAAAAACGGAGAAATAAATACCGATGTACAACTGGTTTTTTTCGTAAAGGAACTATCCAAAGTAATATTGGCCACCATTGGTTTATTTGCTATACTCAGCAATGTATATAACCTTAATATTACCGCTATTGTTACTTCCCTGGGTATAGGAGGATTAGCCATAGCACTGGCCGCACAGGAAACCCTGGCCAACTTATTAGGCTCCTTTATCATCTTCCTCGACAAACCTTTTGCCTCAGGAGATTTAGTTGAAACACCTGAGTTTAAAGGAACCGTTGAAAGTGTGGGATTCCGCAGCACCAAAATTCGTACACTCGACCGGAGTTTGCTTATAGTGCCCAACAAAAAAATGATTGATACCTACCTCAACAACATTACCCGCAGCACTCAACGCAGGGTGAAATTTACGGTGGGTCTTACCTATACATCAAGTCGTGAACAATTGATGCAAGTAGTTAAAGACATCAAACAAACCATCGATGCACATCCGCAAACAGTAGAAGAAGCTGTGGTAGCATTCTCTGATTTTAAAGACTCCGATTTAGATATTACGGTAATTTATTTCGTGAACACCAATGACTGGGATATCATGATTAAAGTGAAGGAAGAAATCAACCTGCGTATTATGGAAATTGTGGAGCGCAACGGCTGTGCTTTTGCCTTCCCTACGTCAACAGTATATGTGGAGCAAAAATAAAAACTAGCCCAAAAAAGTCAACAGACATTTTGCTGATAAACATTCTTAAAAACACCAAAGGCCGCATAAGCGGCCCCGGTGCACTGAAATGAAGAATTACTATTACTTACTTTTTACTACTTTCTGAATTACTGATTCATTACCTGAAACCAAACGTAACAAGTAAATGCCTGCTTGTAAACCTACAGTGTTCACCTCTGTGGTAGAGTCTGTTTTGCCTTGCAATACTATGCGTCCTTGCAAATCAATTAACTCAAATACAAGCAGCTGTTCGTTTTCAACTTCAATGGTAATGTGATCCGAAAAAGGATTAGGATAAACCCTCATTGTTTGAATAGCCGTTTCGGATAATCCCACAAAGCCTGCTTTGCGAACAAACTTTACATTGAATATATTATTTGATTGCAGAGAGTCTGAATTTCCTTCAAATGCTCTTACTGTCCATTTGAGATTAATAGAATCGCCTTGGGCCACGCCTAAGTTACCGAGTATGGTACTCACATTACCTGACGCCAAAGTCAACTGAGGCAATGTACCTCCTGTGTTGGAAGGTAAACGCAACAACGGGTTGCTGAAGTTTCCGGAAGGAGCATCCAATAACCATACGTATTGTGTTGCACCGGCTGATGACTGCCAAGAGATTTGTAAAGGTGTGTTATCTCCATTTTGCACTTCAATACGTGCATTGTTTTGCGGAGCTGTTAATGTAAAGTTGCTTAATGAACGATTACGCACAACCCAAATTAAGTTGTTGGAAGTTGCTTTAAGTGAATCACCTTTAAAGTAGGCGTATACTGTCCAGCGTAATTGAACCGAGTCTCCTTTTGCAGCTCCTAACGTAGTGGCCAGCTGATCTAATGCACCTGATGTTATAGAGTACAAAGTATCTTTTCCAGTATTATTGGACACTCCTGAAAGAAGCGGAGCGGTGTATGTTCCGTTTATTCCGGTAATCATCCATTTATATGTTGAGCCGTTTCCGTTTGTCCAGTTGAAATTTACAGGGGTATTGCTGTTCTGTTGAACAATAACACGAGAATTATTAGCAGGCAATGACAAATCATAAGCACTGAGGTCTGCTATGATATCCTTTTTGCGAACTCCATAAAGTTGATAGCCTGAAGTACATCCGGTTGTTGGTGACGAACAGAACTGAGCCAGAATACCTTCAAAAGTAAATGTACCGTTAGGAATACGTGCAGCAGGTGCATCTTCCAACTCTGTATCAGGGCCTGAGATTACACGCAGTGTGATTACATCTGATTGATTGTTTTGCTTCCATACAGTATAGTTAGTAGAGCCAGCAAAATTTCCGGATACGGATGTTTCTAACTTCGTTAATCTGATTAAACGACTCTCGTATTGTTCGCCTGATTCATTGAGTTGTTTTATGGTTACATCCACAGGTGTCACCGCGATTCCTGACGCCAATTTAATTACTGTGTTGGCTCCGGTATATGCACCGCTGTTCAATTGAATTTGTGCATAATTGTTAAACTCGTTTCTGGGGGCAATAACTTCAACACTATCTCCCTCTTTCAAACCACCTGATACAATAGAATCTACCATAGCACCTGCTGCCTGTCTTACACCTATTCCAGCGGTTGCATCTTGTATGTATATAAACCTGCCCCATGCACGGGTAATTACTCCTCTTGTTCTCACTAATTTGGGAGCAGCTAACAAACGAGCTTGAGCTATAGTAATGGCAGGATTTGTCTCAGGGAAAATATCATCCTGGCGGGAGTTGAGCAACTGTATCCGCTTATCACCTATTACCGAAGTATCTCTTACATTGTATGGAGCAACGGTGTGTTTTGCATACATGTATTCAGCAAATGCATCCTGCTCACTTCCATTTCCTGCAAACTTGGCGTACATGGAATCTTTCACAGCTGTATCTAAATTGATGCGGTTAAATCCATTTGTAGTGAAAGGATATCCATCTCCACCACCTGCAAGAAAATCAAGTGTAACTACTTTATACACTTTAGTTGTATCGCCATATACAACGCCATTTCTTACAATGGTATCCTGACGGTTTCCTAAGGAATCAATAGTTACCATGCTCCATATTTTACCGCCTGAAGCTTTTGTAGTATCATAACTTAAAGCCAAACCACCCACCTGTGGAAACTGTCCCGGTGTAGCTCCGGGTTTAGTAGCTGAAAGTCCGTGCTCCATCAAACGTTTTAATCCGGCTGCGTTTACACTTACAATGCTCAGTTTATTGTTGAAACGTAAAGAGTTTTCAATATCAAGTCGCGAAATATCTCCTCTGTTTTTACCTGCAGCAGCATTAGGAGCAGTAGGCAGTAACTGTACATCACTTCCCACAGCGTAAACCTCTCCAACCGCTGAGCGTATTCCGCCTCCGTTTTTAATAGATATTTTTACAGCTGAATCATACTTTTTAGCCATCCACAAATTCGCATCTGCACTTACATTTCCAAGATTGGTTTCTTCTGTACGAACTGCTATTCTGCGTCCTTCAAGAAATACATTTGATTTGCCATAGATTGCGCCATCTTTTGCTGTAATTACTGATTGGGTGCCTGTAGCTAATTGTCTTACCAATGCGCCTTTTGATCCTGTTACAAAACCTGCTGCATAGTTGCCGTATAATGAAGTAACACCTGCTGAATCGGTTGCATAAGCACCGTTGATGGTATTATCTAATATAGAGGTTAAGAGTTTACCGGTAGAATCAAAATCACAAACAAAACGGCCTAAGTACTTCCACTCAGATGCCATGTTCAAAACTGCAATCGGGTTACCCTCTGCATCTGTTTTCAAAATAGGATAGGTACGTGTAGCAGGCATTGATGGTCTCATGCGGTCATTCGCATCAGCACAAACGGTGTGCGAACCTCCTGAAATAATAATATCTACACCTTTCAGTAAACCTGCTAATGCTTCTTCATTAGCCAACTGTTGAAGATGTGCCAGTAAAATTACTTTGTTAATACCTTCAGCAAAACGAAGGCTGTCAATAACCGGTTGAAGTATGGCAGCCAAAGCCGGCATATCATCAACCTGAGGTCCAACAATTGTTGTAGAACCCGGTGAAGAAATTTTAGCTAATATCTGTGTAGTAGCTCCAACAATACCAATACGCTCGCCATTACGAACAATTATTGTGCTGGGTGCAATGCCTCTTTTTTGTGAATTAGTCGTAATTGCAGGATTGGTTTTAAATGCCGTATCCTGCAAACGCTGATTAGTGTACAGGTAAGAAATGTTTACATCATTACTGAAATTCAAATTAGCTGAAAGGTACGGAAACTGTGCACCTATCCAACGTTTATCTGCACCATTACTGCGAATATCTACTCCAATCATACTGTTCACTTCGGCAGTACCTAAATCAAATTCATGGTTACCAAATACTGTGGCATTAAATCCCATAATATTCATCATAGCAATATCAACACGCCCTATAGCTGCGCGCAAACCCGCAGTGGCTCCTGAGAAATAGGAACCGGCCGTGTTACGTAAAGGGTTTTGTAAAGCTGCATCTTCACCTGAGAAAAGGAAAGGACTTGGAATATAATTATCTCCCGAAGAAAGAATTAATGTATTGGAATGTTCATCTTCCAGCTTATCAAGAATGGCTGCATAGTTTGGTGCATCTAAACCGCTTTCCATATCGCTGGAGTGAAGCACCTGCATTTGGAAGGCGCTGCGTGTTGTTACCTCAAATACAGCAACTGTTCCGCTTATTTCATGCGAAGCAATAACCAAATCTTTCCCATTAGGACTTATGTTGCGGGGTATAAATAACAAACCTTCAACGCTTAAATCGCCTACAGAAGAAAGATTAGCTAAACTTGGGGTAACCGAAAAATTACGTGTATTAATATATTGAACAAAATAAGGTGATTGAGGATTGGTGATGTTATAGACCATCAAACCACCGATACGTTCCAGACCGACAAAAGCGTATACGCTATCGAAAATACGAGCAACAGTAACTGCTTCCGGCTCCGGACCTTTATCATCGCTTCTGTTTTTTAACGTATTGTTAGTACTGCTTACATTAAATGATGCAGGAAAAGCTGAAAGTGTTCTTTGTTCCAACTCATCTTTACTATCCCAAACCAGAGCACCTGTATTGGCATTCCATATGCTGAAGGAACGACCTCCGAAACAAAAGATGCTATCGTATTTTCCGTCTTTGTCAAAATCTCCCCACGTTTTCGAAACAGTTAAACGCCCTAAAGCTGTGTTTGCTTTAAGTGCTGTTACATTTGCTGCACCACCAAATTTAACTGTATCCAGCACGTAAGACGCAGAACCCATTCTTATTTCTTCATTGTTGGCACTACCCCAGTCTGCTCGAACATCACCTTCATTGGCAGTAACCAAATACGTAGTGTTTCCTACTTTATATTGTGAAATTGCATCAGGCATATACATACCAAAAACCGGATAATTAGCAATGTTGGCTGAACCCTGATCTGAAGCATCTAAACCATTTCCTGGCAGGTTATGGTTTTTATAACCTAACGCATTCAAGGCAGTAATAGTAGCATTATCAATATCCAAAGTAGCGATACAATTATTTTCCTGGCAAGTAACCCAGGCTGTTTTACCATCATCTGATATAGTGATGTATTCCGGTTCCAGATCTTCAGCTACTGTTGAATTGCGTAAAAATGAACCACCACTTTGTATTTTACCTGTTATACGAATTCGGGCATCAAGTGTTTGTGAATTAAACTGCGTAAAACCGGCAGTTTGAACATTGGCCTGTGTTAATGTTGCTGCTCCGTTAGATAAATTTATAATACTAACTGATCCTTCTCTGTCAATAGTATAGTCGCTGTTAGGTTCGCCTTCATTGGCTACCAACAACTTCTTACCATCAGGAGTAAAAATAACCATGTCCGGATTTGAACCCACTCTCACCTGATTGATAAAATTTCCGTTACTATCGAAAAACACGACTTTACAATTGGCTGTTTTTCCTGTAGAGTCAATAACAGCAACTGCAATTAATCCGTCTTTTGCGGCAACAGAAGTCATGTCAATACCATATGGCGCAATCGAAATACGAGCTATCTGAACTGGAGCAGATGTGTTGTTTATGTTAACAATACGTAAAGAAGTGTCTGCCCCACTGGTTACGAATAAACGCTTACTCAGGTTGTCATAGGCAGATATTTCTGCTGCTCCTTTGTCGTAGAAGCCGGTAGAGAACCGACCCGAAAACTTAAGATTAATTTGAGCACTGGCCTGATTCACAAAGGCTGTGAATACAACTGCCACCAAAATGTAAAGAGTACTTTTTCTGAATCGCATGTTTAATAATATTTGAAATCAAAAAAGCGAATTCAGTGTGAACAAAACCTTATGGAGAAGAAAACATATTCCGAAAATTGAGTTAAATTTTCGGTACAATTAGATTAAGAGAACGTCAAAGCCAATATTGTTCATGCTTATAATCATTTTACAAGAAACATAACTTTCAGCTTTTTCACCAACAACATTAGTACCGCCCTTTTATTTCTTTATTTGAAATGTAAACTGCTAGCTATACAATAGTTTAAACAAACAGTAAAACTTGTCAAAAATCTATATTAACAAAAAAGGTCAACTGAATCAGTTGACCTTTTTTGCAGTGCTATAATGAACTTCTCTTATTTCAACTTCACCAATTTCTGTTGTATGGCTTCATTACCGTTTTTGATGTTCACAATGTAAACTCCTTTGGCCAGGTTGGATAAGCTACTTAAGTCTATGCTCAGTGTGCCTTGTCCGCTTGATAGAGTTGTTTGTGTGTAATGCTTGCGGCCACTCAGGTCATATACTTCTATAGTTACATTGCCTTCGCTTACGTTGTTTAACGTTAAGTTAAGTTTCTCTGTAAACGGATTGGGGTTGATGGCTTCAATGGTAACTCCATTGCCCTGTTTGTTATTGCTTACGGCTATGGTTTTACTGTACTCAAACTCTCCGTTAAAGTCAACCTGTTTTAAACGGTAGTACAACATGCTGTTGCTGCCAAATGGTGTTACATCCGTATAGTTGTAGTTGATTGGAGTGTGGCTGTTGCCTGCTCCTTTTACTTCACCTACTTGTTCAAAGTTGCGGCCGTCTGTACTGCGTTCTACTTCAAAATGGCTGTTGTTGATTTCGGTGGCTGTGGTCCAGCTTAACTCTACGTTGTCAAACACTTTTTTGCCTGTGAAGCTTATCCATTCTACAGGTAGCGGATCAACATTATCATTCAATGTGAATTCAGAAAAGCTGTTGAGACCGGTCATGGTGATTGTATTAGCAGTAGTGTTGGGTGTGCTGGTCGAATAGTTAACCCAGGTGCCGTTTACGCCTGTTTGTTTTTTTGCTAGTCGTGCATTGCTTTCACTGGCAATCGTACCTAATAAGGCATCGTCATAGTATAGTGAAATATCATATGTATACCCTGAACCTCCTGTAACGTTGATTACCCAGTAGGCATGTGCGTATTT
>JAGPCK010000041.1 GCA_018058135.1 Bacteroidia bacterium
CCTGCCTAAAGGTAGTTTTACAACACTGTGGAAATGTTTAACACTTGAAAGTCTTACGCTTAGTTACTTATACTTAACTGTTTGGTTTTACTTTCCACTTCCTTAATCATTATCTTGCGGGTCTTAAGCGATGCAAAGTCCGAAGTTACATACGGTAGTTACAAAAGATGGAAGCCTAACCGTGTTCAATGAAGATTTGGGAACACATTACCATTCAGTGCATGGGGCCTTGCAGGAATCATTGCATATTTTTATAGAAAACGGACTAAAAGAGCTGACATATTTACCTCAAATGTGCATTTTATAAATAGGTTTTGAAACCATATTAAATACTCAACTAAGTAGATTTAGAATAAAAAATAATTAATTCACAATGTACATAATATTAGTATTTTATAACATACTATATAAATCAACACTTAAGTATAAAAATTATACAGCAATGAAGGTCTGTTTGAATTTTTGTACTCTTCAGCATGTGATACTCCAGCGAAATGTCAGCCCGATTTTTCTATTTCCAAAAAAATTACGCTATCAAAACTAAAAAACAGACCCATGCAAGTTGATTACCTGATTATAGGACAAGGCATCAGCGGCTCCATACTGGCTTACGAACTACTGAGAGCAGGCAAACGTGTTTTAGTTATTGACAACCACTTACCCCATGAATCATCACGTATAGCAGCGGGGTTGTTTAGTCCGGTTACCGGCCGAAAAATGGTCAAAACCTGGATGTTTGATGAAATATTTCCTGAAGCATTTGACTATTACACCAAGCTGGAAAAAGAGTTGAATATAAAATTCTTTCACCCTACACCGCTTCATCATGTGCTTTCATCTGTAAAAGAAATCAACGACCTCAGCCAACACTTTGCTCAGGGAGAATACGTGTCACTGGCAGACTTCGACCACTTGGAAACCATCAGCCAATTGCTCCATTGCCCTTTGGGGACATTGCAGCTTAACCACAGTGGTTGGTGCGAAGTGAATGTATTGTTGGAAACCATCCGTTCATTTCTTTTGGAGAGAAACTGTTTACTAACAGAGGAAGCTGATGTTTCAGCTATCACGCGTTCAGGAAGTGGATGGCATTACAATAACATTAACTGCGATGCAATTATCTTTTGTGAAGGGCACCGTGTAAGGCAAAACCCCTTCTTTACTTTTTTGGATATGCGACCTGTAAAAGGAGAAATTATTACCTTACATTCTCCTGAATTAAATCTCCTTCACATCATTAAACAGCAACACTGGATTATTCCGGTGGGTAATGATTATTACAAAGTAGGCGCCACCTTTGACTTTAACCGGGTAAATAATCAACCTACAACCGAAGGCAAAAAACAACTCACCGATGTATTTGAGAAATTTTTCTCCGTTCCCTATGTAGTGGTAAATCATGAAGCAGCCATTCGCCCTGCTATGCATGACCGCAGACCTGTGATTGGACAGCACCCCTCACTCAAAGGTCTGTACCTGTTTAATGGTTTGGGCGCTAAAGGAGTAACCCTTGTCCCCTATTGGAGCAAACGTTTCTTAAGCCACCTCTCCACAGGTGAAATTTTACCTAAAGAAGTGAGTGTTAACAGATTTGTGGATTAAAACTTTACTACAGTAATATTATTATACATATTTTGCTGTGATTTGAAAATCCGGATAATCATATTATTCCTTCTCTGCTGTGGTAATTTGCTTAAAGCAGAAGATACGATTGACGTTTATCAGCTACTTCAATCCGACACAGCATCCATTGATAAACGACTTGCTAATTACGGACTTATATGCGACAAGTACGTTAAACGTAAATCAGACAGCTCTTTGTTTTACATCAATGAGTACCTGAATCTGGCTACAGCCAAACATAAAATGAGTCATGTAGCTAATTCCTATTTTTTCAGAGCAAAGTACCACATGATTTCAGGAAAAAAGACCAATGTAGCTGAAAACTTCTTTGAGTCTTTATCCATATATGAACAGCAAAAAGACAGTTTTGGTATAGCCAAAGTAACCATTGCATTAGCACGTTTAAATCATCAGGAACAAAATTTTGTAGAAGCCATTAATTTTTACAAAAGAACCTGGGATATGTATGAACAGCTCAAAAACGGGCATTGGTTGCATCATACACTCAATGAATTGGGTGCTTTGTATTACAAGCAACAGGAGTTTGAACAGGCGAGGTATTATTTTTATATCGCGCTAAAAAATAACATTCGATTTAAACAACATCAGGCTGCTGCAAGTTCCATCAATAATATAGCACTCACCTATTCTAATCAAAACAATTTCCAAAAGGCGCTTAATATTTTTCACCTTTCACTGAAAATAAGTAAGCTGTCGCATGACGACATAATGTTTGCCAATGTGTTGGGAAACATTGGCCGTTTGTATAAGAAAGTTAAGGAAAATGACAGTGCCTTGCACTACATCAGTAGATCCTTGCATTTAGAAACTAATCTGCGCAATATTGAAAACACCATGATTTGCTACAATGATATTGCAGAGATACAGTTGGCAAAAGGGCAATATGACTCAGCAAAAAGCAATCTCGATACCGTTTTTATGTTATTGGAGCATCATGACCATGATGAACTAAGACTTAAGGCATTAAGAAACACCTCAAACTACTACAGGCAAAAAGGCGATTTGGTTAATGCTTTTCTTTACCTCAACAGGTACATTACCATCAATGATTCCATTGCAGAAGCCGAGCGCCAACAACTGGCTCAAGCTACCAAGCTAAGGCTGTCACTTCAAAAAAAGGATAAAGAAATTAAAGACCTTACCGCCACTTTTAACGCGCAGGAGCAACAAATGCTCAGAAATGAGTTTACCATAACATTATTATCCATAATCTCAGGACTCTTAGTCATTCTAGCAGCTATGGCAATTAGTAGTGCGATTAAAAAATCGAAAATCAACAACCAGCTTGAAGAACTTAACCGCGAAAGAAATACACTAATGACCATGGTGTCTCATGACCTTAAATCTCCGTTGGCATCCTTACAGGGTATGCTTAGCTTGTTTGAAGCAGAATCAAATAACCTTACTCCCGACCAAATTAAGTACATCAACTACATGAATGAAATAATTCATAATAGTAATGACATGATTAAAAATGTGATTGACTTGGGCAGAGTATATGAACACAACCTTAAAATCAACCTTACTACATTTAAACTACATTCTACTATTGAAAAAATAGTTGCCCAGTTTACACCTGCTGGCGCTAAAAAGAACATTTCTCTTTATTTTACTAATAATGCAACAAATGATTTAATCGAAGCAGATGAAAGCATGATGAGAAGAATATTAGAAAACCTGATTTCCAACGCTATTAAGTTCTCTCCTCTCAGTTCAGAGGTGAGAATTCTACTTTTGAACCCTTCTCCTGAGAGCATCTCCATTTCTGTAAGTGATAATGGCCCTGGTATATCAGAAGAAGAACAGCAGAAATTATTTCAGAAATTTCAAAGGCTTTCAGCATTACCTACAGGTAATGAAACTTCATCTGGATTGGGACTGTATATTGTTAAAGAGCTGGTAGATAAAAACAAAGGGCAGATTACTTACCACAACAATCCGGGCGGAGGCAGTATTTTTAAAGTTACGTTATCACTGGCCTGAAACTGAAAAGCCCTCCAAAAAATGGAAGGCCTTTCAGTAAATAAACCACCTAAACCTGAAAACTATTTTATCTCGATTACCTCGTTGTATCCGGCAATGCGAGCCACCAGACGATTACCGCCTGTATTAAGTTCTTTTAATTTATTAATGTTAAAGGAGCGAGCTGTAGTGAAATATGCTTCGCAAATTTCTTCTTTTGCCATATCAACTAATACCAGGTCAACAAAATCGGTGGCATTGCCCGGGGTTTGCTTTCCATCCCAGTACAGTTGAAAATCTCTTCCATTTGCTGAACATCCGCTAAATCCTATTCCTATACTCAAACATCCGTTGGCATCTACTTCGGCAGACTGGATGGTAAAGCGGGTATTTATTCCTTTAGGATTTTTCCCGATATTTAAAGGATTGCAAGTATTGGGATCATTACCACACAAACGAACCTGTTCAATACAAAGTATTTTTGCAGGCTTACCCATCATGCAAATGGAGGCAACCTTTATTTTATCATCATATGCTATACGAACCCGCATACCATCTTGTAACACAAATGTTGACGGAACTCCTAAAGGCTCCAGCTTTACACCGTTGTCCAACAAAAATATCCATTTACATCCATCTAATGCTACCTGCTTAACTGTAGCTAAGGTATTGCATTTATTTGAGGGCGTTTCCTCAACGGCTTTGATACAAGTAATCACCTTCACCATATCATGGTGTGCAGGTTGGAAACAATTGTACTTAGTGTCAGGAGTAGTGATACAAGGGTCTGAACTGTTGGGGTCAGTAGCGGAGAAGCGGATTTTCATACCGTCTGCAGGAACAAAATTTTGCACCAGGTTGCGACAAGGTTTTAATAAATATCCGTTTGAGGTACGGATGTAAAGATTTCCCCAAGCTCCGTCACCACAAGGAACAGCTTCTATAAAACCTGTTTGCTCGCAGTTACCTGAAGATGGCGGTGGTGGTGGTTCTTTTTGACAAGCTGTAGTGCCGGCCAAAACAAAAAGAGATAGAATCAGAAAGTGACGTTTTTGCAGCAACTCACGTGTTGCGAACAAAATAGATAAAAAGAGTTTTTCCATATAATTAAACATTTTTGATTGCAACTCTATGACAACAATATCTGTTCAAATGTTGCATTCGTTTGTACTAAAAATATACCCTCAGGCCCATCTCCGCTCCTATGGCATAGAATTGCTGACGAAAAGGATATTTATCATTATAGGTTGACAGCAGCGAACGTTTGTAATTAGGCCCTGCATAAACTTCCATACGTGGATTGAAAAGGTATGAAACATAAGCACCTAACTGCAAATTAAAATTGTGCTGACGGAAAGGTGTGTTGCTTAGTTGAGACTCTTTCGAATAAATTGGTGCGGGCCCCATAATAGAAGTACGGTCATCGAAGTTAACAAAATAGGCACTTTGTTTCATCAGGTAAGCATAACTGGCACCTGCTGATAACCTGTAGGCAAAACGCCCGGCAATAGTGTTATTATAATTAAGCAATAATGGCACTTCTAAGTAAGTGAACGTGTTTGTAATTCCTTCCGAATACCCTGCGATAGTGGTAGTGTGAACATCCCATCTGGCTTCAGCTAAGTTGAAAACCAATTCTTCGTATTTATCTACTGAAATCTGCTCTTTTCGTTGTGCATAGGTTAATCCGGTGGTTAACCCGAAATGGTTCATAAAGTTATAATCAGCTTTAAAGCCTGCGGTAAAAGAGGAGGCTTGCTGATCTGTAACGTTTCTGAAACTCTGGTATGAATCATAATAATAACCCGGATCACTGGCAACAGGAACATCCAGATTACGGTTACTCTTCTCCTGACTATAGAATGCAGCTATTGACCACACTCCTTTTTTTATCCAGTTGCGGGCAGCCAGTCTTTGAGTTCCAGTAGTGTCCTTTGCAGCACTATCGGCTGATGCAAATGAGTTAAGGGATGAATCTGCTGTCAAAGGTGCAACAGCCATCATGGAAGAGTCGTTTTGGTTTACTGTAAGTACCTCTTCTGTTATTTGCTTGCCACCATTACTAGGTATCGGTTCCGCTTCTTTTTTAGTTTGTGCGGCTGATGGAGTAACCAATACAGGAGTTTGAACTTCATTAGACAACTGGTTATTGGGCAGTTGTTCATTACGCGAAGACAAAGCATTTTGCGGCTGCCCGGCAGGTTGACGGGAAGTATTTACCAAATTGTTCTGTATACCTGACTCTTTACTAGGTTGAGTATTTTTAACTTCCTTTTTTGTTAAACGTGGTATTGAAACTGATGATGGTTGTTTTTTGCGTAAAGGTTGTGATTTTACCTCTGTTGAAACAACCAACTCCGGCAGTACATCCTTCTCTCTTGGATTAATTTCACCTGACTCCGAAGTTATGGCAGATTCATTTTGTGGCTGTTCTGGAGCAGCGGCTATTTCATTAAGTGCGGTATTGTAGGAAAGAGTATCTATTGAATTCGATAGGCTGTGTGTTAATTGTTGTGATTGATTGGATTGAATTTTAGTGTATGAAGAAAGTGATTGCTGTTGCTGTTTAACGGATTCCTGTTGCTGGTATATGAGCACAGAACTTATAGTGGCCACTGAAGCTGCGGCTGCGTAACTTATAAAATTGAGCGACTTAGAGAAAACTCCTTTCAGAATTTTCCCTTTTGTTACAGCATGCGGTGCATCGGCAGCAATTTCGCTGCGGATGTTATCAAAGACCAGGGCCCGCGGTTGTATTTCAAACCCATCGGCCAGCCTTTGCACCTCGCGCTCAAAATTATCTAAAGGCAAGTGCTTGTTCATCTCTTTTATAAATTATAGAAAGTTTATTCTGCAAAATTGTTTTGGCTCTGAAATACTGTGAACGGGAAGTAGCTTCTGCAATACCTAGTTGCTCAGCTATCTCCTTATGGGAAAACCCTTCAATGGCATACAGGTTAAAAATAGCCCTGTATCCTTCAGGGAGAGATTTAATGGCGTTGATCACCTCCTCCGTGTCAAACTTCATGTGTATCTCATCAGTATATCCTTCGTCCTCCACATTATCTACATCACTTTCTTCTTTAAATTTTTTATTTTGTTTTATGTGATTCAAGGCTGTATTCACCACAATCCTCCTGATCCAGAATTCTATAGAGTTGTTGTTCTGGAATGTCTCAATGTGCTTAAATACCTTAATAAATGCCTCCTGCAATACGTCTTCAGCCTCATAAATGGTTTGCATGTAACGATAGCAAACACCCAGCATTTTGGGTGCAAACTTATGATACAGCTTGCTTTGAGCTGATGCATCGCCACGAAGGCATCCTTCTATTATCTCTTTTTCATTAAACTGCATGAAGCAGGGGTAGTTTTCATTGGTACAGACACAGTATATTGCAACTTTGCTGCATGCAAAGGTAAAATTTATTTATCATCCTGAAAATTAGATTTATAAAATGGAAATAAACATCCGTAAAGCACACATTGATGACGTACCCGTGCTGGTAAAATTCAACCAGCTTATGGCGGTTGAGACAGAAAGTAAAGAATTGGATACTGCCGTATTACAATCCGGTGTAACTGCTCTTTTTACTGACCCATTCAAAGGTTTTTATATTGTTGCAGAAGCGGAAGGGAACATTGTGGGTCAACTGATGATTACCTATGAATGCAGTGATTGGCGAAATGGAAACTTCTGGTGGATTCAGAGCGTTTACGTACAAAAGGAACAGCGTCAGAAAGGTGTTTTCACAGCCTTATACGGATATATTGAATCTATTGCGAAAAGAAACGGACAATGTTGCGGCATACGTCTATATGTAGAAACCAACAATGAGGTAGCTCAATTGGTTTACTATAAACTGGGACTTGAGAAAACTCATTATTACCTGCTGGAAAAGGATTTCAGAAACACCATCAAATAAAAAAAGCCATCCAGAACGGATGGCTTTTTTGTATAAATTTTCTGTTGAAATTAGTTAGTAGCTTTGATATTTTGCACTACCACTTTCTCGTTGATGAAGTAGATAGGAGGTAATGAACCGCCTCCACCTGCACCAATTTCCCAGTTGTAAGCAGCAACCTGAATAATACCGCTTCCTGAGAAACCGCTTAATTCAGTAGATGACAAATCAAAGCTGTTACCAATATTTGGAATAACTTTAGTCAATGACTTGCTACCGGCTGCTACTACTATAATGATAGAGTCAGCATTAGCTACTGATGCAGTTAAAGTAATGGTGTGTCCATCAGAAACTGTTACATCAGAAGAACTGCTGATTTCACCTACAATAGGGAAACCTTTTGTAGTAGTGTAATTGTAAGCTGGATTTGTACCTTTTCCTTCAATAGTCCAGGCTGCTTGAGGGTTAGAACCTGTCCAAATGTTGGATGTTCCGTTCCAGATATAAGCATTGTTTGATGCTTTCTTTAATGTATTGGTGTTAACACTAACTGCACCTACATCAACAAATGAAGATGTTGAACTTCCGAATTGACCACCTGTTCCTATTGATAGTTCAACAGGAGGCAATGGAATTGGACCCGGAGTTTGTGTTGATACAATTAATGCTGTCCAAACACCACCTGCATCAGCCGGTGTTGGGGTTGGATTACCCGGTGTTGGAGTTGGTGTAGGAGTTGGTGTGGTTGTATCATCACCATCATCTTTACTGCAACCTGTAAATACTAAACCTACTGAAAGCATAGCAATCAGAAGTTTGCCTGAAATTGTCTTTTTGTTCATAATTGAATTTAGATTAATCTTATTGTTGATAGCAAAAATAAGCGTTTTAGTAAATAGTGCAACCACTTTGAAAGAAATTGGATTTTATTTTGCGCTGAGAATCAAGTTAAATTATTCAGTGAATGGTATTTCACCGACTATTCTACACCTGAGGCACCTGTGTAAGTATCTCTACTCCTGTATCAGTAACCAGTACTGTATGTTCAAACTGTGCGCTCAATTTACCATCAATGGTGCGGGCCGTCCAACCGTCACGTTTATCTACTTTAGCTCTGGCTTTACCGGCATTAATCATGGGTTCAATTGTAAAAGTCATTCCGGCTTTCAGTTTAGGGCCTGAGTTAATAGGTGCAATATGACTAACCTCGGGCTCTTCATGAAATTTCACACCCACACCGTGACCACAAAATTCATAAACAACACTGTAGCCGTTAGCCACAGCAAGTTTATTTATCTGATAGCCGATGTTACCAAGATAATTACCCGGATAACATTCTTTGATACCAATCTCCAGACATTCTCTGGTTACATCTATCAGCTTTTGTGCATAGGGGCTCACCTCTCCAACGGTAAACATGGCACTGTTATCTCCGTAAAACCCATTCAATATTGTAGTTACATCAATGTTGAGTATATCTCCGTCTTTCAGTTCATAAGGACCCGGGATACCATGACAAATAACATCATTGACTGAAATACAACTGGCATGTTTGTAACCACGGTATCCTTTGGTGGCCGGAATGGCTCCGTTGTCACGCATAAACTTCTCCACCTCAGCATCAATAAAGGCCGTAGTTACGCCTTGCTTTACTAAGCTTCCGGCAAACTGAAGGGTTAGTGCAGCTAACTGAGAACTTTTACGAATACCGTAAATTTGTTCAGGGTTTTTAATGATAATACTCACTTCAATTAATTAATTATAAATGATGCATGAACAACTGCCGTAATTTCTTTTTCTATGGAAGAATTATCATTAATGCCGTAGTCGCTAATATTATTGGAGTTTTTGGGAGTAATTTGAAGAACACCCATATCTGCACGAGTCATTTCAGCTAACGATGAACCAGTGGCTTGTGCAATCATTTGTGCCCTGTTACGAGCGTCTTTTGCAGCTTCAGCTTGAATTTGAACTTTAATTTCTGATAAACGAGTGTAGTAATAGTCAGTAGATTCAAGATTTAAATTTATACCCATTTCAATTAGCGATGCAATATCAAGCGATACCTCTTTAACCAATTCGACTTTGTTTGAATGAACTTCAATCCTTTGTTGATAAGCGTAGCTCCTCACTTCATTGCTCATTATTCCGTTGGGCAATATGTTGTAATTGACAATCAAATTAGGCGGATAAAGTACAATTTTATCAACTTCAAAACCTTTTGATTTGAAATATGCTAATACTTTGGGACGTATTTTATTTAGTTCTTCATAAGCACCTTTGGCAGTACTTTGCTCAATTATTAAATTTGATCTAAGGATACCTAAATCTGACCTAATTTCTTTTTTGGCTGATCCAACAACTTCTAATGTTTGCTTCATTCTTGCATTCATTGAAAGTCCTTTACCTATCAAATGTGCTCCTGTCACTAAGGCAAGAGAAATAATTAGTGCGACAATTATTCTGTTCTTATTCATTTAATACAAAGTTAAATTATTCTTTTGTTTCTTCAGGTGGATTTAGTAATTCATTAATACGTGGAATTGGTCTTCGTAATCTTGTCTCCAAACCTTTATCAATACTCGAGTTAAGTTCAAAACCTACCAACAGAATAACGCAATTGAAATATATAAGTAACAACACCACTATTAACGTACCTATGGAACCATAGAGTTTGTTGTACGAATTAAAATTATTGACGTAGTAGGCAAAGCCTAGTGTGGTTACTATAGATAAAATAGTTGCGAGTGTAGAGCCGGGTGAAACAAATCGCCAACGCTTTGCCCGTGCCGGACCCCAATAATACAAACTGGATATAAGCGTAAAGAATACGGCCAATATTACTACCCATTTAATTCCATCCAAAGCATAAACAACCAACTTATCGCTGAGTAGCTTTAACTCCAGCATTTTGTCAAATGCCATAGTACCAAAAGTAATAAGTGTAACAGCTACAATGACCAACATTGACATAAAAAACAACAAAGCAGTAGCAATCAGTCGCTGTTTAAAAAAGGAACGCTCATGTTCATGTTTTACATACTTATCAAACGCATTCATCATCGAATGAATACCGTTGGTACCAAAGTACACAGCCATCACCATACTGAATGAAAGCAGACTCCCCCGCTGGTGCTTTAAAATATCTTCCAGTGTTGATTCTATACTTAAAAAAGCACTGGCAGGTAATACTTCACTGAAAAATTGCAGAATCTGGTCATGCGAATTGGCTATTGGTAAATAAGCTATGAACGTAAAGAAAAATATGGTTGCCGGAAAAAGGGCCAGAAAAAAGTTGAATGATAAAGCACTTGCCCGCACATTCAAATCTTCTTTAGCAATTTCCCGCAAAAAAAATGACACCACATTAAACACCGGCACACGTTCAAAACCCGGCAACGTAATAATGCGCAACAAATCAATTAATCTGCGATAGGGCCTGAAACGTAAAAAGAATTTATGAATAACGGTCATTTCCTAGTGAAATACGTTTGCAATTTACTATAAAGTTCCTGCGGACAACGCACTGGTTTGTTGGTTCCCATATTAATGAATACCAACACTGTTGTACCTTTGTGCAACAAAACTCCCGCCTCGTTAAGTATTTCGTACTCAAAGTGCATACTGGCCGTGGGCAATTTAGCAATAGTAGTTCGAATAGTTAATTCATCATCGTATTTAGCCGGACGAATGTATTTGCTCGTTACTTCAGCCACGGGCATCATCACTCCGCTTTCTTCCAAACCTTTGTAGGTCATGCCTAAACTGCGCAAAGCTTCTACCCGTGCCACTTCATAATACAATGCATAATTGCCGTAGTACACCACTCCCATTTGGTCGGTTTCTCCGTAGCGTACGCGCAACTTGGTTTCGTGTACAAACATCTAGCGGTATATTTTTCGTTTATTCAGTTCGCGTTGGTAAAGTCGGGCATTCACATTGTGCTGCTCCAATGTTTCGGCAAAGTTATGGTAACCTGAAAAGTCTTCCTTTGCACAAAAATAAATGTAGTTGTGCTGCCGGGCATTCAATACTGCATCGATAGCCATTACCGGAGGAATGCAGATAGGGCCTGGTGTTAAACCTTTGTACCGATACGTGTTATAGGGCGAATCTAAATTCAGCAAAGCATTGGTTACCCTGCGAATGGTAGGATCCTTTGCAGCAAAAATTACGGTAGGATCGGCTTGCAGTAACATCCCTTTTTTCAAACGGTTAAGGTACACTCCTGCTACAACGGGCATCTCGTCATTTTTTACGGTTTCTTTTGCCACAATACTGGCCAATGCACTCACCTGCTGCGGTGATAAATTCAACTTCCCGGCCTTTTGCTTTCGTTCAGCGTTCCAGAATTTTTCATATTCGCTGTTCAATCGTTCCAACACTTTTGCTGCAGAAGTGTTCCAGTAAAAACTGTAGGTATCAGGTATAACTAAACCTATGATGTTATCTTCATCAAAGCCCAGTGAATTCTGTACTTCGGGTGAATTCAACATGTGGAGCAGCTCCACACTATCCGCCTCCAGTTGCCTGCCTATAATGCCTGATGTTGTAGCTAAATCAGTATAGCCACGTAGTACCACTTTCACTTCTTCCTGCTCACCTGAACGTAAAATCGAAAGCAGCTTTTTGTTACTCCAGCCATGTACAACTTTGTATTTACCTGCTCTTACCTTTTCAGGATATTTCATCAACTGAGCCACCCAATCAAAGGTGAGCGAGTTGGTGATTACTCCTTCATCAGAGAGTTGCTTCAACACTCCGTCATACGTGCTGCCTGTTTTGATGTACACATAAGTATATGATTTACCTTGGGGCAAATGCACATTGCTTCCAAATACTATCTGCCATCCTTTATAGGTGACCACACCTGCCAGTAACAGCAATACAACAAGAGCATATACAAAATACCTCAGCAGAGGTTTACGGGAATTAGTTCGCTTTGAATTCATACGTAATGAGCGCGACTAAGATAATTAATTTTCGTAAATCTCCTTTTTAGAGAATACCAACCGAAGCAATGAAAGCGAACTACTTTATAATCAGTTTTCCTTCGTGCAGCACTTTTTTGGGTGATACTACGCGCACGTAATACATACCCGCAGCGAGTGATGATTTCTCAAAACTCACTTTGTTAAGTCCTGCCGGCAAAGCCGCATCCAGCAATACGCTTACCTCCTGCCCCAACACATCGTACAACACTATTTTAATAAACTCTTCTACCGGAAGTGTAAAAACCATCTCAAAACGATGGTCAACAGCGGGGTTAGGAAACAGATTAAAATCAGGTTGAGGTAAAACCTGCACTATTTCCTGTTCGGGTGTTATGGAAACCTGTGCCACCCAACTCATGCGTTTATTCCCTGTGCCACCATATTCACCCGATACCCAGGCTGTAGGTACCTGTGCATTGTGCTTGCGGGTGCAAGAGCTGTAATCTCCCCAGCGGTTATAAAAAATATAACCCGTTCCTGTTTTCAGAATAACCGGATTGGACCATGTGCCGTTGTCTTTACAAACCACAGCTAACAAACTGGGATAGGTAAGCGTATTGGTCTCTTGGTAACCAATAAGCACATTCTTTTCATTTGGCTTTTGCGGACTGTTAAACAAGGCTATGGAAGGAAATGTAAGGTCAGATTGAGCTCTGGAATAGTTAAAGGTTTGCGAGGTATTATCTGAGGTTTTGATGCGGGTGTAGATAATACTGGCATAACCTGAGAAATTGATATCTCCGTGCTGAACCAAATGAATTAACCCGTTGGCATAAACAGCACTCATTACTCTGGTATCAATTGTACTTAAAGTGGATGACGTGCCTTTTTGTATGGCGTTACCTGCCGGAGTATACGTAGGTACGCTAACAGCAGTTAGTGTAAGTTGCGGATTACCTCCAATGGTATCAGTAAGCGTATACAAATTAAGCTGATCGCCTCCTGCATTTGAACGTATATCACTCACCAGATATACTTTGTTGCCGTAAGTATACTCAGGCCCTGCGTGGTTTACCACACACAAAGAATAGTTTCTGGTGTTGGCCAGTTTGTAGTTACGTACACGCAATGCACCTCCGTTGTAACCTTCTTTTTTAGCTATTTGCAACACATTGGGGTGCACGTTGGTTCCTTGTCCTGATGACGGAAATACCGAACCCGATATCACCAACTCGTGTTCTGAAATTCCCACATACGGATAATCATAAATGCTACTGGTTATTTCTCCCGGAATGGTTTGCGTGTATTTGTACCAGTTTCCTGTGGGGTCATTGGTGGCTGAAAACGCAATAAATATGGCACAAAAATTTGTGGGAATGGCCAGCATAATAAACCGGTCGTTGTAACTGTCATATATCACCCGCGGATCAGAGATGGTGCTGGTTGTACCAAAAAATGATGACAAACTGGTAGACTGTAAAAGTATCTGCCCGCTGGTATCATATACAGCCATGCTAGAGTTAACAGAGTGCAATACAAACCTCCCGTTGCCTATTGCTGTACCATTGTCATAAGGTATGGCTCCGGAGGTAATACCATTAAAATTATTGCGCAACTCCGGAGTATCTATACCATTCACCCCTTCAGCACCGTTGGCTTTAAATTTTTGTTGAGCCTCTTCCTGTTTTTTTCTTGTTTTTTCAGCCTTTACCCGCTCTATATCTTCATCTACTTTATTGAGTTCATAGCTTTTATTTTCTACAATCACCTGCCATTTATCTGCTGCTGCTTTGCGGGCATCTACCACACCGCCCAAAGGGGTAGTAGTATAACCGCTTTGCACCACTTCCTGCGCTGAGGCAGGCAACACCTGCAACAGGCAACAAGCCGACAGTAAAATAATCTTATCTTTTAATACACGGGTAAAATTCATATTCATCAGGTATGGGGTGTAACGAAGGTAAGTAAAACGTGTAATAAATTAGTTTGCAGTTCGCATAGTGACATACGTTACTGCTGAAGTTTCTGAGAAATGCAATGTCCGGTTTGTAAGGTTACGAACCGAGGTAGAGCTGTTGGATTATTTCTTACCGACACCAAACTTAACTTCTACCCCAACTCCAAGTGACCAATTAGAAATATCTTTACTATAACGCTCTCCATAGTATACTCCCCTATTGTTTATATCATCCTCTAAATAAACATTCACTAATGCATGTGAGAACTCACACAAAACATTTGCCACTACATTTTTTACAACGGGGTAACTTAAGCCTATTCCAATACTTTTGTAACCTGTGGGAATAGCATACTCCTTTTCATAAACACCCTCATAACCTAAACTTCCCCATCCAATTATTTGTTTCCTGTACAAATATCCAGTACTGGTATACAAGCCATAACCTACTTTTACCGGCATAAATAAGCGCCACTTTTTTAGCGATGCATTTAATACCAGTGATGCATAAACTGCCGAATAGGTCATGCCCCTATCTTCAAGTTCATCTTCTTCCCCTCCAAAATAATTATAATCATATTGACGAACATACCTTTTTACCTCCTGAGCATTGATGTTGTTATTTCCTGTAACTACACCAAATCCATAACTTATAACCGGATTGATGTCGTGCACCCAATTGAATTGAAAACTGCTCCCTCTTTTATAAAACTGAGAATAGGAACCAAATTGTGTCAAAGTACCTGTACTAAATGAGAAAGAATTGTTGCTTTTCTCTTGTTGAGCAAACAGGCTGAAGGGCAGGAACAAAAGTGTGATAAGAAATTTCATAAGCAAATATAAAAATTTCTTTGGTTCCTGCCTTCACAAACTACCTCCAATAACACCCAACCGCCCCCTACTCCAACTTCTTCAATAAGGCTTTTAATCTGATATCACCGGGTTGTTGTTGCAGCAGTTTTTGCAGAATGGCTTTGGCTTTTTGTTTCTCGCCTAAGGCATTGTATAAACCGGCTTTATTGAGCAGTGCGGGTTCGTAATCCGGGTCAAGGCGCAGTGCTTTTTCATACCACAGGTTGGCTTCAGCAGTATTGTTTATAAGGAGTTTTGCAAAACCTTTGTTGTTAATCGCAGCAATGTATTTAGGATTTTTTTGCAACAGTTGGTCGAGCAATTCCACCGCAGCATCTACCTGTTGCAATTGAATAAGGCACTCGGCCAGTTTATTCATAAAGTCGAGCTGCTCAGGTGCCTGATCATGTGCCTTGCGCAACCAGCTTTCTGCCTGTGTGTAATCACCCGCATTCATGTACGACTGGCCCACTCGATAGAACGTCCACACATCTCCAACGGGCAAGTTGTTGCCGTATTGTTGTGCCAGTGCAATTACCTCTTGTGCTTCACTACGCAGGTAGTGAACGTGAATGGCTGTGGCCACCTGCCAGCTTTGCTCAAATGATTTTCCGGCCAATTGTAAAGCAGAGTCAAGAGAAGCGGGTGTGCCCTCAAAACGTTCGTAATAATTAACGTGCGCCCGGGCACGTGTTAACTGCTCCTGCCCTGTTCCGTTCACGCTGGCCAACCCGATGTAGCGTTTTATTTCAGCAGTTTTAACCTCATCGGCAGGTTTGCGTATGTTGTGGTCGTGTACGGTAACGTGAGGTATGTCCATCGTACCTGAGCGCGGCATGTGGCAACCTGCACAATCGTTATTGTTCTTTGCCACGCGCACATTTTTTTCAACTGAACATTGCTTTTGCCCAGGCGTATGACAACCGTTGCAGGCTGCATTAAAAACCTGCTTGCCGGTAACTTTCACACTCACGTGCGGATTGTGGCAGGTAATACAGGTAAGCGGCATGTTTTGCGCCTGTTTGCCTTTGTTGGATTGTATAAAACACTGGCTCTGCTGCAAACGATCAGCATGCGAGGCCATAATAAATTCTTTATCGGCACCAGCAAAACGGGGCATAAACACTTCCCAAAAATCGCTGAGCTTTTGTCCGGGTTTAAAATCGCGGTATGTTTTACCGGGCTTTAAAATACTGTTGCCTTGCAGGTGGCAGCGCTGGCACAAATCAATCTGTCTCTCCCAGCTCAGGTGGCGAGGGTTCACAATGGTGCGGTCAAGATTATTCCCGGTGGTATCTACCACGTTGCCGGCTAACTTTTCTTTTACGTGTACCTCACCAGGACCGTGGCATCTCTCGCAATCAATACCCAAGGGGATGCTGTTGAATTTGTTCTCAGAGTTCTTTACAAAAGCGGGCATGGCATTGTGGCAACTCATGCACTCTTCGCCTATAATGCGTGTAAAGCGCGAGTTACGACCTTTTTCAAACCCCGGTGGTAAGTCCCACTTTTTTTGTTGGGCATACCAGGTCATGGGCATTTGGTACAGGTAACCGTTTACTTCCATCATGTGCGAGTTGGTGTGCTGTCCTGAACCGATGATGTAGCTTACCTGCTCTGTACGCTTGTGTACGGTGTCTTTGCCCTGCAAGCGAAACTCCGTCATAAACAAATTATCTCCTTGCCAATAAACGGTGTAGTAATAGTTGTTCTCTTTGTCGAACACCACATGCTGTTTCGAAAAATCAGCAGCGCTCTTGCTGCGTGTGGCTTTCCCGAAGGATTGCCCCATGCCTGTTTGAATAAACGTGTTGTAAATGTTATTGTGACAACTGCGACAGGTTTCCATGCCCACGTACTTTACCGTATCGTGGTGATTGTAATAAAAAAGGGAATCGGAAGTTGTGCCCGGAGGGTTAGACGAATTGCCGCAATGCAGGTTCAACAGCATAAACACTGCAGCTATGGCTACACCTGTTAATGCATATGTTTTACCTGAAAGCAAATGGAATCAACCGTTTTGTGCGCGCCACTCCAGCATACCGCCCAACAGATTGCGCACATTGGTAAAACCGTTTTCCATCATAAAAAGTTTGGCGTTGTTGCTGCGTGCACCAGAGCGGCAGTGTACAATCACCTCTTCATTCTTAAGGTGGTCAATTTCATCCAAGCGAAAAGGTAAATCACCCAAAGGGAGCAATTGTGCCCCGATGTTGAATTCCTCGTATTCATGCGGTTCGCGCACATCAATGATATGGAGTTTTTCCTGATTATCTAAACGTTCTTTGAGTTCCTGTACGGTAATGTCGGCCATAAGTTTAAGCGTAATATAGGGTTGCAAATTACGACAGTATTTTGGAAATATCAGCAAGGTATCGGAGTTGGAGAATCTATGAGAGTTGCACCTAATTATTCTGTCGGGTCAACAATTGTGTACCCATTATCGCCATATATTAGAAATTTCCCATTTTTTATTCCTTTCAATCCCTGAGAATAGTCACCAAACTTTATTACTTCATTTTTAAGCCTGTCCCATGAGAAAAAGCTTCTCTTGTCATTGTAACTGGAGTGAAAAATAATTTTGTCTTTAGTACTTGATATAGCTGATGTTCCCCGAAAGTCATTTGGTGTTTCAAATCTTTCAACTTTAAAGGTGTCAAGATTAAGTTCAAATACTTTTTGGTCAGTATATGCATAAAATAAAACTCTGTTAGTGCCATGTTTACAGATACAATAACAGTCGAAAATGTGACCCCAAATTTTACTTGAATTAAAACCGAATAGTAGTTCCCCTGAAAAAGCAAAAACAGCTAATCCGTCATTGTTGGGTCCATCATTGCCAAAAACACCTTGGTCAAAATATGTTATTACAATTTTGTCTCTTTGAACAATAACATCTTCTATTCCGTCACCGGCTAAAAATGATTTAACAAGTTGTCCATTGAATGTGAATATATATCAGTTGTCGCCTTGCTCTTTCCTGCTGTCAGCAATAAAAAATGTTTCATTATCAAGTCTGCGAATAATCGGGAAACTAATGTCGAGGTCGATTTTTAAATGACAGTCGTTTGTTATAACCGTTTTGTTGTCTGTAAATGCTATAAAATTCCCTTTATCATCAGCATCAAGGTTTAGGATTTTACTTTGCCCAACGTCAATGAAGATTGTTTGTTCGGTCATTCTAAATATTGGTTCTGACGTACGGCACAACTTATTATTCAGCTCTACTGCTTCACCAACTTCAGGGTATTCACCGCACCGGTGTTCAGGTCTTTTACCACCGCCACGTACATTCCTTTGGGCCAGTTACTGATGTATACTTCATGCGCCACATCAGCCTTGGCAGTGTGGTAAAGCTGACCGGTAACGGCATAAATTTCAATGAGACAATTGTTGTGTTGAGCCAGTGTGATGGTAACATGAGAGGCTGCGGGATTCGGATACAATGCCGCAAAATTTTCTTTCGATGTTGGCTTGGGTAATGATGGCACACTCAACGGATCTTCCACCTGATTGCCCAGTACCGGACGCATCATCAGCGCTCCGCGAATGAGTGAGGGTTGCCATCCGCTACCCACAAAGAAGCTTAAGTTAGGGTTTACCATTTGCGTGGCAGAGAGCATGGAGGCATAGTTCACATCCAATCCAACATTAAGAATAAAATCGGAGGTTTGAATCCAGCCGATGTAAAATACACCTGCAGGGTAAGATAATAAATCAATGAACTGCGGAGTATCCAGAACAATGGTGGCAAAACCGTTTACTTCATCGGTGTAAAGCGGACCGCTTACTGTTTGAAAATAACGCAGCTTTTCTTTGTTGCCTATTTCACTCCAGATGGCCAGCGTAAAGTCTTTGCCTTTAACATCTGTTTCTGCTTGATTAAAGTATACGCGAATGGCTCGTAAAGTATCTGCTTTGTTGAGCTTGAACTTAAGCGCCACCTTACCCGCAGAACCAATGATACCGTAGCCCGATTCAGCCGTGCCATCATCGTAGGCAAAATAGTTACTGAACTCCTGCAAATGAACCAGCGAATCGTTTCTTCGGTTAATGTCAAAAGTGGAGAACACCTTGTATACTGTTCTGATGCGGTAGAAGGAATCCTGCGGTTCTGAAGTGGGAATAGTGATTTTTTTCAAACGGTACAATGCTGTATCGTTTCCTGCAATATTTAAGCGGTTGGAGTCTTCAGAAAGTATGTTGCCGTATTTATCAAATGCTTTGTACTGGTGTACTACCTGAGCCACTTGCAAATCAAGGTTACGCGCCCTGATGTACACACTGTCCACCACTTCGTTTTGTCCACCGTTTTTAAACTGCTTCCAGGGCATGGAGCGGTAACTTTTGAGCAATGAACGTGCAGTATTGTTGATGGTAATGTCTTTAAAAGTAGTATCGTTCATGTTCCTGAATTTCTCCATGCGCACATAATCCAGGTGCCAGTGGTTGAGGTTACCACTCAGGCCTACCCTGTTCATCCAACGAAAACGGAAACCTGCATGAAAATAGTTGGTATTATTTACCGGAACAATTACGTACTGAAATGGCTGAGGGCGCATTCCCTTTGTTTGCCATACACGCACCCACACCCCGAATTGGTTATAAAATTCGAGCACAAGCGAATCTCTTTGTGCCAGTGAGTCTAAACCTATGCCCTGGGCCTGCACATAAAAACTGAGGTAAATGGAATCAGCCGGGTTGGAGGTACTGAGGTCTATGTAACGACTGGTTAAAGTATCACCAAATCCGTAAGGGTCAAATCCGGTATTGTTGTAAGCATCTCCGAAACGGCTAAGGGCATCAAACGTGGCCACATTAAAAGAGGGAGGGTTAATGGCAAAAGAGTTATTGATGTACACTGCCATGTCGCTCCACTTAGTGGTATCAGGGTATACACGTGATGAGGTGAAATCATCTACAAAAGGTAGTTGAATGGTATCACCCGTGCTCATAGTAGTTACATCTGGCACAGGCATGTGCTTCAACTCTTTGAGGTAAGCCTTGATGTGTGGATTACTCTTTAACGGAGCAATTACCTCCTGTGCAAGAAGAGTATACGGAAAAACAAATAGCGAAAAAAAAGTAACAATTATTCTCATTAAGGATTATTTCAGATAGATATCAATGGTTTGCCCCTGCGAAATTTTAAGTCCTGCACCCGATGAAGGATTTTGCCTGTACACCTTGGCGATAGACTTATCAGCACCTGCTTCGTACTCCACTGTTCCGGTAGCTAAACCAGAACCTTGCAAAACAAACAAGGCTTCTTCATATGTAAGGTTGCTTAACTCGGGTACATCAATTTCGGTGCTGCCCAATCCGTCACCCAGCACCAAATCAATGGATGAACCTTTGAGCACTTTGGTATCAGGTAAAACCGGCTGTCCGTTGTAAAGTTGTTTCAGTACAATGTTTTTGGCCAAATCAGGCTTGTAGGAAATTTGTCCTTCCTTCAACCCGAAGCTGAGTAAGATAGACACCGCCTGACGGTAAGAAACATCAATGAGGTTGGGCATTTTCACCTGCGGAGGCTCTGAAGAATTGAGGGTAACATAAATCACACGTCCTTCTTTTACCTTTTCTTCCGGCATGGGGTTTTGGTCAATAATGGCATTTTTCGCTTTATCCGGAAAAAACACCGAATCGGTAATCTGGTAACGAAGATTTTTGGATTCCAGCAGTTGCACCGCTTTCTCAATGGAAACTCCACGTATATCCGGAACTGCCAAAGATTCTCCGTGACGGGTGCTGGAGTTGAGCCAGGCAAAGGTTCCCAACAGCATAAGCACCAATACCACAAGTGCCAATACAATATTGGTGAAAAAGGGCTTGGAAATAAAAAACCTTAAAAAACTCATGCTACCTGTTGGCGTGAAAAACCGTACTGCAATATTGCATCAATAAATTCAAAAGGTTTATATCCGTTAATGGCGCACTGGTGAAATATGCAGGTGGCGGGTGTCATACCGGGCAAGGAGTTCACCTCGATAAATATTACCTCTACGCTGTTATCCTGATGCACCTTTACAAAGGCATCAATGCGGGCATATCCTTCTACTTTAAGTACCTGTGCGGCTTTCATAAGCGTCTCCCTAACGATGGCCGATATGCGATTATTGTCTGCCTGATCTTTACTGAAACGTGCCGGAGTAATATTTTGCCCCTGCCCTGCTAAGAATTTTTCTTCTAGCGACAGGATATCATTTTGTGCCAGGGTCTCTGACGGCTCAAACATTTCATACGTTACTTCTCCGCTTTTTTTGCGGTGGGTAAGAAATCCTCCGGTTACTTCCAGAAAATGTTTAGCATCTCCTTTCTCAATAAATTTCTCTACCAGAAAATATCCTTTCTGCGGGAATTCTTCTTTGGGCATCAGCTTTAACACCGCTGCTTCTGCTTCACCAATAGCTTCTGTTTTACGGAAAATGGTATGAACATAAGCCGTTAACTCGGCTCTGTTTTTAATTTTCTTTACTGCCGAACTGCAACCGTCATCAGCCGGTTTGGCGATGAGCGGGTAACCAATGGCTTCAATTTCTGCAATAATCTTATCGGCATCGGCCACATAATCTTTTTCGTACACCAGCATGCCTTGAGCCACACTAAAACCATGCTCCCGAAGTACTCGGGCAGTATCAAATTTATTGATGGTAACCTGACTGGAAGCAGTGCCTGAGCCGTTGTAAGGCAAACCTACTTTTTCCAATTCAACCTGTAAAGATCCGTCCTCACCCGGGCGACCATGTAAGGCGATAAATACTCCATCGGCCAGTTCAGCAAGTTCATTAAAATTGATTCGTTTAGGAGCGAACAATGCGCCTGCGCCTTGCGTGTATTTTTCAATCACATCGCGGCATTCGTTTACAATTTGCTGCAACACGGGATGTGCATGAAAGTGTTTTACTTTCTCTCGGATATCATCTGCATTATCCTTGAGCATAATGTTTACAGGCAATACATACAACTCATGCGATTCATCATTACCGGTAAGAAAAACCGGCACGGGCTGGTAGTTGACAGATGAGGAAAGTTTCTCGAAAATATTTCTTCCGCTTTCCACAGAAATGTGCCGTTCTGACGAGTAGCCGCCCATAATAACGGCAATGCGTGTTTTCTGTTTGCGTACGTTCCGTTGCAACTCAATCTTTTCATCCAAACCCAACAACAAGGCATGCACGGTGTGGTTGTGCTGCCACGTGCGTACCCTTTCAGCCAAAGAAGTGCGGATGATGTAGGTTAAAAACTGCGAAGGATTCAATCCTATTTCAGCTGCCTGGTGAAAGAAGAAACTGGATGGCATCATGCCCGAGGTAGTATTGGGGTCATTCAGAAAGATGGTACCGTCAGCCTTGATGAACCCGTCAATGCGGGCATATACGTTAAAATGAAAATAGTCAAACAAGCGTACACACTCTTGTCGAATGCGTGTAATGTCGGCCTCCGATAAATCAATGGGAGTAATCTTACGCGAAAGGCCCGGCAAATATTTCGAACGATAATCAAATACTTCTTTACCTTTTACAATCTCGGTAGGCGGCAACGCCACGGCTTGTCCTGATTCATTCTGGATTACAATACACGAGAACTCGCGGCCTTCAATAAACTCTTCAATAAGCACTTCACTTTCGCCCGATAATCCTTCAATGGTAACTACCTCATGTTGCTTAAATTCCTGTTCAATGGAATGCAATAACTCATCGGCATTAAATATTTTTTGACCACCCACCAGCGCTGGTAGCCCCACTCCTTCGC
>JAGPCK010000087.1 GCA_018058135.1 Bacteroidia bacterium
AAATTGAACGTTCGGTTAACGGAGTTGACTTTGAAAAAGTAGGTGAAAAATCAGGAGCAGGAAATTCATTTGCTCCAAAAGATTACAGCTTTACAGATGTGGATGCAGCGATTACACTTTCAGGAACGGTTTACTACCGCATCAAACAAATTGACTTTAACAGCAGCTTTGAATACAGCAAAATAGTTGCAGTTGATTTGAGCGGAAGCGCTACCGTAAAAGGTGTAGAATCAGTTTATCCTAATCCGTTTAACAACTACGTTACACTGCAAATAAGCACCACTGCAGAGGAGAAAGTACCGTACACCATTACCGATCAGTTTGGTAAAGTGGTTTACAGCGGCCTTGTAAGTGTTACTTCAGGCACGGGAGTTTACAGTATTGATGGCTTAAACTCACTGGCTCAGGGAGTATACATTATCTCCATCAACGGCAAAGCTTTCAGCAGCCAACACAAAGTGACCAAGTTCTAAACGCACAACATTTCATAAACAGAAAAGGACTCCCATGCGGAGTCCTTTTCTGTTTTATATAACTTAATGTAATTTTTGGTTCGTGGTGACACGAACCAAGGCGGGAGTGGTGACACGAACCAAGGCGGGAGTGGTGACACGAACCAAGGCGAAGGATTTGTATACGTGTACTTTTTCCCGAATTACTTCCTCAGGTTTTTGAAAAATTCTTTCAGCAACGCAGCACTTTCCTGTTCCAATACACCGCTTATGATTTCGGTTTTGGGATGTAGTAAATTGCCGGTTTTAGAAAACCCGCGTTTGGGGTCGACTGCACCAAACACAACCCGCGTAATCTGGCTCCAGAACAAAGCTCCGGCACACATCACACAGGGTTCGAGGGTTACGTAAAGGGTACACTCATCCAGGTACTTGGCCCCCATAAAATTTGCCGCAGCAGTTATGGCCTGCATTTCGGCATGTGCGGTAACATCGTTCAATTTTTCCGTAAGGTTGTGCCCTTTGCCAATAATGCGGTTACCCGCTACAATTACTGCGCCCACAGGTACTTCGTCCTCGTCAAAAGCCTTTTGAGCCTGCTTGAGCGCCTCGTTCATAAAATACTCGTGCGAATACAATTCCATGTTGCCGTGTTTTACCACCGCAAAAGTGAGCCTTTATTTTGTATTTTCGCACCCTGAATACGTTGGAAATATGACTTTGTCTGAAGGTCAGGTTCCCGACTCTAAACATCGAACACATGCTGAGAACACACACCTGCGGAGAGCTGAGATTAACAGATGCCGGAAAACAAGTAACCCTGTGCGGCTGGGTACAACGCTCGCGCGATTTGGGCGGATTAACCTTTACCGATTTGCGCGATCGCTACGGCATTACCCAACTGGCTTTTAACCTGGATACCAATACCGATTTGTGCATGCGCGCCCGTCAACTGGGTCGCGAATACGTATTGAAAGTTACCGGTACCGTTAAAGAACGCGAAAGTAAAAACCTGCAGATGCCAACCGGTGAAGTTGAAATTGTGGTGACTGATTTTGAAGTGCTGAACGAAGCCCAAACTCCTCCCTTTACCATTGAAGAAAATACCGATGGCGGAGACGACCTGCGCATGAAATACCGTTACCTGGATTTGCGCAGAGCCAACGTGAGAGCCAACCTGCAGTTACGCCATAAAGTAGCACAGCAAACCCGCACATTTTTAGATTCAAAAGAATTTATTGAGGTTGAAACTCCCGTGCTCATTAAATCAACACCTGAAGGAGCAAGAGATTTTGTGGTGCCCTCGCGCATGAACCTGGGTGAATTTTATGCCTTACCGCAATCTCCGCAAACGTTTAAGCAGTTGTTGATGGTGAGTGGTTTTGACCGCTACTACCAGATTGTAAAATGTTTCAGAGACGAAGATTTGCGTGCCGACAGACAACCCGAGTTTACCCAGATTGATTGTGAAATGAGTTTTGTGGAGCAGGAAGATATTCTTAACCTGTTTGAGGAGTTGGTAAAACACCTGTTCAAAAACGTAAAAGGAATTGACATCAAAGAACTGCCCCGCATGACCTATGCTGATGCCATGAAGCAGTATGGCAGCGATAAACCCGACACCCGTTTTGAGATGAAATTTGTGGAGTTGAACGAGGTGGTAAAAGGTAAAAATTTCAAAGTATTTGATGAGGCCGAGTTGGTGGTGGGTATTTGTGCCAAAGGTTGTGCAGAGTACACCCGCAAGCAATTAGATGAGCTTACTGATTTTGTTAAACGCCCGCAAATAGGTGCCACAGGATTGGTGTATGCCCGTGTAAATGCCGATGGCAGCATCAAATCTTCTGTAGATAAATTTTACGATGAAGCCGCATTAAAACAATGGGCCGAAGCATTTAATGCACAACCCGGAGATTTGATTCTGGTGTTGGCCGGTAAGGCAGATAAAACACGCAAGGCACTCAATGAACTTCGCCTGGAGATGGGAACGCGCCTGGGCTTACGGGATAAAAATACCTTCTCTTGTTTGTGGGTGATTGATTTCCCGCTGCTGGAGTTCAATGAAGAAGAAAACCGCTACTTTGCCATGCACCATCCGTTTACTTCACCCAAGCCGGAGGACATTCATTTACTGGATCAAAACCGTTTAGGAGAAGTACGCGCCAATGCCTATGACATGGTGATTAACGGAGTAGAAGTAGGTGGAGGCTCGGTACGTATTTTTAATAAAGAACTGCAAAGTAAAATGTTTGGCATACTCGGCTTTACCGAAGAGGAAGCACAAAAACAGTTTGGCTTCTTAATGAATGCCTTTCAATACGGTGCACCACCACATGCCGGTATAGCTTTTGGTTTCGACCGCCTGTGTTCCCTGTTTGGTGGTGCCGACTCCATACGTGATTTTATTGCTTTCCCTAAAAACAACAGCGGCCGCGATACTATGATTGATGCACCTTCTACCATTGATAGCAAACAGATACGCGATTTGGGTATAGAAATTCTTTAAGTAAAAACTATAGTTAAGAAACATGAAAAAGCACTTCCTTCTCCTTTTAATTATCACATGTAATCTTGTTCAGGCACAAGTAAAAGAGGTAATAGTAAGTAAGCCCTTTAACGTTACTGAAGTTGATTTGTATTGGAAAAATGAGCAAGAAATTATTAGTGTAAATGACTCTTTTGTTTTTGTCATATGCAGAATAAACAACTCAAAAACGCTCAATCTGAAACCGACAAATTATACATTAGTAAAATATGATGCCAAAACCCTGGAGAAAATATCGGAGATAGAACTACCCTTCACTTTGGACTACATATTTCATGACTCAGTTGCTTTTTCGTACAGATTTATAGTTGGAACAGGTAATTATTGCTTTTCCAGATACGATTTTCGAACACAAGATACGCTTTCAACTGAGCCTCCTTTTGAGGAGCATATAAAAGGACAGGTTTTTATGACGGAGGATTCCACAGCTTTTTGTGCAGTGAAGTACCTTCGAAATGATGAAGGCAAAGTGGAAATGACGTATAAGATTATTGGCTTAGATTTTACGACCAAATTTGAGCGGAGTTTTTCGATTCCTTTTTTTGTAAAGAAATATATGGAAGAGAGTTTCTACATCGATGATTTTGAAATAGACAAAGATTATAACTTATACTTTAGTTTGAAAGTTCAAAACCCTAAGGAAAGAGGATATAACGATCCAGATCATTATGAAGTCATAAAATATAATCAGGCTGATGAAAAAATAACCAGGTATGAAGCAGACCTTGGCAGTGAGCTATATAGCAACTGCACTAATTTTTATATTAATGAGCAAACCAACAAAATAAACTTTTGGGGTACATATTCAGTTAGTTATGGGGATTGTGTGAATGGTGTTTACCTAATGGAATTTGATATTAACAGTGGCAATAGAACAGCGTACAAAACAATAAAGTTTACTCAAGAGCTTTTTGAAAGCGTAAAAATAACCAAGTTAACTAAGTCGAAGGATAACGACATATGCTATTTGGGTTGCCCAAATCAGATTAAATTCTCAAAAAAAGAGAATGGTTATTTACTTGCATTTTCTTTGCAATGGGATTATTCTGATAGAATGGGAAAGGTACTTCTATCTCTTGATGAAAAAGGAAATACAGAGTGGTCAGCCTTTCAGTATTTTGAGCAAAATCAGGCACACCTTAAATGGGGTCAGCTGTATTCTGGAGTTAGAGCTGTTTCAGAGGATAATATTTATATTTTTTATAATGACAGAACCACCAAAAGCCGAAATTCAGAGTATCAAAAATTTGTAAAGAGCAAAATCTTTGATACACACATTCCTTTTATTGCAAAAGTGAACAAACAAAACGGCAAAATTCAGAATTACCCTTTGTTACCTCTTGCTGACCAAAGCATGAAAATACATGGCAAATCAGTTAAAGTTTTTTCTGACAAAGTTTTCTATGCTGTAGCCTCCAAAAAGCTGGAGCATGTTATAGTGAAGATTGTTTTGGAATAATCAATGCTGTTTGTGGTGGGCAAGCTCACAACAGCATTCTATTTTGGAACCACACCTATTGTTTTTATTACCGCAGGCCGTATATTTACCTAAAATTTACCTGCTATGGCTGCAACTCCCCCGGCAAATTTATTAAGGCGAAATGAAGGAATGCTTCGCATGTCTGCCCAAAATGGCGGGATATGCGAATTTTTATATCGTAATAAGCGAGTTAGCGGCAATGGTATAGCGACCTGCAAACTTGAAACTGACCTCACCTAAGCGTAGGTTGTGCCTACGCTTTTCTTTTATGTAGCTTGTAGCTACAAACGCACAAAGCCAGTTTAAAGGCCTCAATGGTTCACTGTTTCTATCCTTGATTAACAGCGTGCAAGAGTAGCCAAAGGCTACAATAAAAATGCAACGTAGCTACAAGCTACGCTGAGTGCTATTTTGTTATTTGCAGCAAGACCATATTTTTGTACAAATTACTTATTATGGGCGATGCTTATCAAATCAAAAATCAGGAAGGAAATTTCCAACCATTTTTGGATACATGTAAACTATTTCTAACGACAGTAAAATATGACCCAACTTAATATTGTAGATGAAGAAGACTAAGCATAATAGCACATTCTGTAAAGGGTTGGCACCCTTAGTTGTAGTCACAGCTATATTGACTTTGTTTTTCCAAAGTTGCAAACCCTTCAAAGAAGTAACAAAAACAAACAACTCAAAGACTGAAATAGTGGGTGTTTATTCCAATGACTGCGACTCTATAGACAATAAAAATGCGACCAAAAAGCAACTGTGGCAAACGGTTGACAAAAACTATATTCCTGAAAAGGCGGGTCTTGAAGTTAAAATCCAATCAACCAAAAACAACAAATTATTTGTGCAGCTAATTGACAACGATAGCGTGATTTCTGAGAAAATAATCAAAGGGCATTTTAAGAACGATCAATGCTATTATAAACGAAGATACTTTTATATTGTGCCTATTTTGCCTGTTCTTTGGTGGTTTGAAAACAGACAGACTCGAATATATCTTAACCAAGGTTACTTAGTATTAGAAGAAAAAGAAGACACCGGTGGAGCAGTACTAATTATGGCAGGCGGAAATACAACCAATACCAATAGACTTTACAAGAAGATACGCTAAACCTTCTCCCCTGACCTAAGCGTAGGTTGCATCTACGCTTTTCTTTTATGTAGCTTGTAGCTACAAACGCACAAAGCCAGTTTAAAGGCCACAATGGTTCACAGTTTCTATCCTTGATTAACAGCGTGCAAGAGTAGCCAAAGGCTACAATAAAAATGCAACGTAGCTACAAGCTACGCTGAGTGCTATTTTGTTATTTGCAGCAAGACCATATTTTTGTATAAATTACTTATCATGGGCGATGCTTATCAAATCAAAAATCAGGAAGGTGTTTATTTCTTAACGTTTCAGGTAGTTGCCTGGGTTGATTTGTTCTCAAGGAAACGATACAGAGATTTAATAGTTGAAAGTTTGAATTATTGTATACAAAACAAAGGATTACATGTATATAGTTGGTGTATTATGAGTAATCATGTGCATTGCATCTTGTCAGCACAAGAAGGGAATCTTTCAGCAGTGGTGCGTGATTTTAAAACTCATACCAGCAAACAGATTCTATCATATGTAAAAGATGAACCAGAAAGCAGAAGAGAATGGATGTTGTTTCAGTTTAAACAGGCGGCTCAGAAGCACTTACGTAATATCAACTTTCAAGTTTGGACTCATGAGAACCATGCAGTGGAGCTTACAGACAGATTCATCACTGATAGTAAGCTGAACTATATCCACCAAAATCCGGTTGCTGAAGGTTACGTTGATGAACCGGAGCAATACATTTACAGCAGTGCGAGAGATTACGCAGGTTCAAAGGGATTAGTTAATATTGTGCATGTATAGCTACAAGCTACGCTGAGAATAAAACAACCAAATCCACAAAATGAAAATAAAAAGTATGAAAGGGTTTAAAATAACAACATCAAACAACCAAGAAATAAATTTCGAATTCTACTTAGATACTGCGCCTGTAACATCAGAGGCGTTTGTTAGCATACTACCCTTTACAAGAACATTTCACCACGCAAGGGTTTCCGGTCAAGAAATTTGGATAGACAATGTTCCGCCACTTGACATTATTCAGGAAAACGCATCAGTATTCACAGAACCGGGCGAAGTTGTATTTGGTCCGGCAAAGCCC
>JAGPCK010000088.1 GCA_018058135.1 Bacteroidia bacterium
TTCACCCTTAACTTTACACCAACAGCTAACGGTTCTCGTTTAGCAAAGCTCAATATCAATAACAGTGATGCTGACAAATCAACATATACAGTTAATCTTTATGGTATTGGCGGGCTATATGCCACAGAGCCTGTTAATACTATCAGCAACCTAATTTTCAATGATATCCGCCCCTATGGCTTTCGATTGAATTTCAGCAAAACATCAGCAGAAAATTACTTAGTACTACGCAATATAGGTTCAGATGAAACTGAAATACCGCATGACGGTAACACCTATAAAAAAGGCGATTACATTGGAACATCTCAGGTAGCTTATATCGGCAATGATTCCACCGTTTTGCCTACCTACATTTTTGCAGGCACTGTTTATACTTTTGCTGTAATTCCATTTAATGGTCCGGCAGGATTTGAAAATTATAAAACAGATGAGTATACGACCCGCACCTTGCGAACACCTGAAGGCGGTGTTTCAGGTTTCTATTCTGATGTTAATTCTTCAGCCAGTGATTTTGTAACCAAACTTTCGCAATTAACTAATCCGCACGATACGGTTTTCTACAGCCAGTACATTGCCCGCGTGGTAAACAATTACTTAACCCGCGACACCACCGGAGGGAAAAAAGTAGTGAACTGTGTGTACACCCGCATACCTTATGTATATGATGAACCTTTTGTTTGGTGGAGCGGTAGCAGCTCAGGTATTTTAACCCGCGAACATACCTTCTCACAAAGCTGGATGCCCAGCAATCAGGGCGGTTCATGGCCCAATGACCAAGCCACCGGAAAAGAATTGCCTGAGTACAATGATTTGCATAACCTGTTTCCGGCTGAACAAAATCTTGCCAACGGCAAACGTTCCAATTATCCCTTTGGAGAAATAGTAGGTGCTCCAACTTACGTATCTCCTTCAGGTATGGGCAGGTTGGGTAAAGATGCCGGTAACAACACCGTATATGAGCCAGCCGATTTTCAGAAAGGCGAAGTAGCCCGCGCTTTGTTTTACATGGTTACGGCATACAATGGTATAAACGGAAAAGTATGGACATTACCTTCAGGACAAAATCAGGATGTGTTAAAGAAATGGCACTTTCAGGATTTACCCGATGCATTTGAACGTGCCCGACATGAGTTAATCTATGATTTACAGGGTAACCGTAATCCGTTTATTGATAGCCCCAATTTTGCTTGCCGCATTAACTTCAGCAACATGAGTTGGGTGGCAACACCTGATGTAAACTGCGGAGTGAGCCAATTGAAAGTGGTAAAACCTGATAGCAATATAGTAATGGTCGCTGATGATGTTCCCGGCACCATCATCGGGTGGCAGGCATTAAAATGCGATTCCATCAGAATAGAATATTTAGTTAATGATACGGCCATTTACACAATAACCAACAGCACCACTACAAAGGTTCTCCCCTATTTTTGGGCATTTAGTCTACCCATCCCTACAGACAGTGTTCGTGTCAAAATTAGTGACATAACCAACCCTGCAGTATTTGCCTTATCAAAGAAATTCAAATTTCAATTAGAGAATGTAGGTGCTGAAGAAATCAAACAGGCCGATGGAATTCGTGTTTACCCAAATCCTGTTAGTGGTAATGAGTTTTACCTTACTTTACCTGAAAACTCAGAGGTTGTTTCGGTAAAAATGTTTAATACACTTGGTCAGCAAATACCCGTTGATGTGGTAGTTAAAGGCGCCAAAGTCACAGTAAATAAAAAGGTTGGGCTAAAAGGCATCTTTATTTTATCCGTTCAAAACGGTACTCAGCAGTATTTTGCGCGAATGTTTTGTCATTAAAACCAAATTTAGTACAATTGTATAAACATTAAATCTAACAATTATGGGAGCTGCACTAGTTTTGGTTATGGGTACTTTTTATTTATGGTACTACATATTAATTGTGCCATCAATGAGTCGCACAAATACCAGTCAGGTTGCATTTACCAGTACTTATGATGAGTATAGGGGTAAAATTGGTTACGTGAGTGAAGATGACCTGGAAAACGGCATTAAACTGAGAAGTAAATACGATAAAGACACTCGCTATGTGGCTTCCTATGCACACACCAGCTATGATTTCATATATCAGCCCACCAAACAAAAAGACGGAACACCGATTGGAGTTCTTGAAAGGAACGTGGAGAAAATTGTATCACTTAGAGACAATACTGTATACAATAAAACGGAGTTTTTTAATGACCAGATAGACTTTATGGGTTTTTTGGTTAAGTACGGTAACACTGATTTTGCCCAATATACTTCAGCGCCTCATGTGGTTTCCAATTATCAAGACAACGGCATATTCTATTCTGATGCCAAAACAGCTCACTTAAAGCAAACTTTACATACACCCGGAGCTACAATAAGGGTAAAGAGTAATAAAGTATACAGAGATGCGAAGTACTTTGCATCAGTTTATTTCCATGAAGGACATCCTCAGGAAGAAAAGGTAGTAACATTCACTATTCCTGAGTGGTTGGAAGTGGAAATTCTGGAGCGCAATTTTGAAGGCTTCCAAATTACCAAAACCAATACTAAGTTTAACATTGATGCATCAAATGAGGATGCAGAGGAAGAAAGCAGTGATGAAGAAAAGCCTAAGAAAAAACCGGTTAAAAAACCTAAGGACACGAATAAATACATTACATATACCATAAAAGACCTGAAAGCAGGAGAAGAGGAGGATTTATTTCCCGGCCCAAGCAGAAATATTCCGCACCTTATTGTGTTATGTAAAAAATACGATAAGGTCAAGGCCAAGAAAGAGGCTGATTTGAAAGCTAAAGAGGAGGCAAAAGAGGCTGCAAAAAATAATAAGGGTAAAAAAGAACCAGCTAAAGCGAAACCCGCTGCCAATGACAAATCGAAAAAGGATAAAACTAAATCGGCAGATAACAAGCCCAAAACAGAGTTGGTAGCAAACGTGGCTGATTTATATGCCTGGTATGCAGAGATTGTTGCCATGTCGGACAACGACACTTCTGTGGTAGCTCCTAAAGCGAAGCAATTGGTAGAGGGATTAAATACCGATGAAGAAAAAATGAAGGCGATTTTTTATTGGGTACAGGATAACATCAGGTACGTTGCTTTTGAAGACGGTTTAGCTGCTTTCAAACCCGATGCCTGTCAGAATGTATTTAACAACCGCTATGGGGATTGTAAGGGCATGGCCAACCTGCTCAAAAATATGCTGAAGAGTGTTGGTTATGATGCACGTCTCACTTGGATAGGCACTAAGAGAATTGCATATGATTACAACATCCCATCAGTTGCTGTAGACAACCACATGATATGTACGGTGTTTTTAAACGGTAAAAAATATTTTCTAGACGGTACAGAGAGTTTTATCGGCTTAGATGATTATGCACACCGTATTCAAGGTCGCCCGGTAATGATTGAAAATGGTAAAGAATTTTTAATTGACACCATTCCCGATTTACCCGTTGACAGAAATATGCATGCACGCACAGGTACTTTTAGTGTGCAATCGGATATGCTTTCAGGGAAACTGAGAGAAAAGATAAGCGGAGAAAATAAAACAAAGTTATTGCGTATCAATAGTTCAACAGCCAAGGCTGATAAGGAAAAAATGCTTTTGGCATATTTGAATGACGATGAATCAGGTATTGAGGTGAACAACATTACCACCAGCGATCTTTCGAACAGGGAAATTGATGCAGAGCTTAATTATGAAATTAAATATACCAATGCAGCTTTTTCTGACGGGAATAAAATTTACTTTCAGCCGGATAATGTGAGGGAATTTGGTGGTCACACCGTTGATACTCCAAGAATCTCTGATGTGGCGTATAACCATAAACTAAATTACGTACATGACTATACATTTAATCTACCTGCAGGTTATAGAGTAAAGTACCTACCCAAAGCAATTAGTATAGACAATGAGGAGTTTAACTTCTCTATAAGCTGTGTAGATAATGGCAGTTCAATTAGGTACATAAAATCATTGAAAATTAAAACAGGCTACATCAGCAAGAAAAATTTCGATGTATGGAACAAGCTTATCAGGGAGTTGACCGATAACTACAAAGAACACATCATAATTGAGAAGTAAGCCTAACCTATAACCTGAATAACATGAAAAAATTTAATAAAAAAATATACCTATTACTAGCAGTTTTAGCACTCACCCTATCTACAGTTGATAATGGTTTTGCACAAACAAAGCCAAAAGGTACCAAGTCCAAAGACACCCAAAAAGAAACAGAGAGTGAATACGAGAAGAAAAAAGACTTTTCAAAGTTACGGGCCGAGCAGAAACTGGATAAGGAGGAAATGTTCACTAAGAATGACATACCCGAAGCATGGCAGGGTGAGTCAGTAATTATGCTGGCATTTAAAATGAAAGTAAAAGCCGATTTAGAAGGGACTTACCCAGTTCAGACTCACTATATTCACACGAGGTTTAAGCTTAACGATATGGCTGCTGTTGAGGCCTTTTCTGACTATGATTTTGATGACGGAGATTTAGTAGAAATAAAAGTGGTGAAAGCAGATGGAAAAATTAAAAAAGTGAATCTGGATGAGGCTGTTACGGAAGGAGTAGAATTAAAAATTAAAAAACTTAATATTTCGTTGACCGATAAAAAGAAAAAGATTGCCATAAAAGATTTGGAAGTAGGAGATGTAGTTGATTATTCGTCATTATTCCGAACTACATATGTCAGCTCATCCAACAATATCTTCCTCAAGTCTTCTTTCCCAAAGGTGGCCTACAAGTATGAGTTTCATGTTAACAGTAAATATTATGCCTTTGCTTTTAAAAACTTTAACGGTTGCCCTGAATACGTTCAATCACAAGATAAAGGATATAATGTATTTAATGTTGAAACCTCGTTGATTGAAAAGGAGAAAGAGGAAATGCTTTCCAAAGACATATTCAGTGAGCCCTACTTTAAATTTCATTTGATGTATACTAGAAAGGATAATAAAGTTCCTTTTTACCCTTTTTACATATCACGTAAAGAAACAAAGACCTCTGTTACTGAAGATGATCTCAAATACTATGTTAGTACTTTGGCTAAAGAAACCGGTGGATATGGGTATCAGTTGGCTAAATACAACAAGAAAATAAAAGCAGATAAGAAAACAAAATATGACAGGAGTTACTTTGAGAACTATTATTATTTTCTTCGGGAGGATTTTTATATGGGCGAACTTGCTTTTAAAAATGAATACAGTGAAAGATATTTGTTAATTTCTGATTTTATTAAATTGGCGAAATCGAAAAAAATACCCTATGAAATTGTTCTTGCAGTACCAAAGAACATAGGTGCTTTTGAGAATATTCTGTTCGTTTATGAAATGTATAGAGGTTTAAAGATTAATTTTCCCGGAGAAGAACCTCTTTATGTTTTTGAACTCGGGCCCTTTAGCCACATTAACCAATATCACCACACCCTAGAGGGTACAGAAATATATCTTTTCAAAAATCCGGAATCATTGAAAAAAACTCAGTTGAGTAAGGAAACACTTCCGGTTTCTACAGCGGATAAAAATACCTATAATCTGGAGATAACAGCTTCGCTTAATAATTTATATGATACCCTCTCAGTTACACAAAAATCAACCATCAGTGGCTATTTTAAGAACGGCACAAATACTACTAAGGGCCTGAACTATTTTAACTACTATGTTAACTACAAGGAAAAACTAATAGAAGAAGAAAAAATTACTGAAAAAAAACCGTTATACTTCTTTCCCTACCAGGGTGTTTACCAAGACCCTAAGCTAAAGTTGATAGAGAAAGAAGAGGAACGTATTGAAAAGGAGTACAAGGAGAGGCAGGAGGAAATTGTTAAGGAACGTATGAAGTCTGCTGCAGAAGAAGAGTTTCAGGTGCACGATTATGAAAGCTTCAAATTGCTTAATGACGGCAGAGCGGCAGATAAAAAAGATATTGAGTGGGAAGAGCAGTTTAAAATAGGAGGAATACTTGACAAGGCCGATGCTAGTTATGTATTACATCTGGGTCAAATTTTCGGCAGCCTGGCAGACATCAGCAGTTCGCTTGATCGTAAGGACAGAGTTAAACCCTTTTACATTGATTTTAACCGAACTTACTCTATTTCACTTAAACTCACATTACCAGCAGGAGTAAAAGTTAGCGGTCTTTCTGCGGTGAATAAGAAAGTGGATAACAGCGTAGGGACCTTTACTGTGGATGCACAGCAAAACGGCAATATAATTGAGGTGAAAATGTCCAAGACCTACAAAGCATTTAAACATGAAGTAGAAGAATGGGATCAATACATAGAGTTTTCTGATGCCGGTGCAGATTTCATTAATAAAAAAATTATCCTGAGTAGATAATAATTACGGCATATTTATAAAAAAGGCTGATTCAGTTAACTGAATCAGCCTTTTTTATAAATACTATTAGCAGTTTATTTTTTGGCTACTACAAAAATATCCCAGGTAAAATCTAAACGTTCAGTAGTCAGATAAAAGTCGCTGGTTTTAATCTCTAAAGTCGAATCATTCTGTTCTTTCAGGTCTTTTCGCATTAGCGTAGTGAGCATGTTGTAAGGTTTTATAAGCCAAGTAGCCGGAATTACTTTGTGAATGCCTAAAGGGTCAAGGCGTAATATTTTTTTGGCCCATTTGGCATTTTCTTCATAGTACGTGTTGACTTTCA
>JAGPCK010000089.1 GCA_018058135.1 Bacteroidia bacterium
TTCCGCGTTTCATCGAAAATAGACTCCCGCACAATTTTGGATGCCAACGGAGCAGATCAGCTTATTGGTAAAGGTGATATGTTATACTCCAACGGCAATGATTTGGTGCGGTTGCAGTGTGCTTTTGTTGATACGCCTGAGGTAGACAAAGTGGCGGAGTACATTGGTTCTCAAAGAGGTTACCCGGATGCATACATTTTGCCGGAAGTAAAAGATGAGAGCAATGAAAATAGTGGTGGCGGAGATTTTGACCCAAATGACCGGGATGCTTTATTTGAAGAAGCTGCCCGCATCATTGTTCAGCACCAGCAGGGTTCTACCTCACTTTTGCAAAGAAGATTAAAACTGGGCTATAACAGAGCCGGACGATTAATCGACCAACTGGAACAAGCCGGCATAGTAGGCTCGTTTGAAGGAAGCAAAGCACGTGAAGTTTTAATTCCTGATGAATACGCTTTGGAACAATTATTGAAAAACATGGACAATCCATCCTGACAATGAACATGACACGATTTTTTATATCCGCTTTTTTGCTATCCACATTCTTGGTCTCCTTTAGCCAGCAACCTAAACCCAAAGGGAAACAAGCCCGTCAACAAAAACGTGTAGAGCGCAAACAGTCAAAAACAACACAATCAGGCTCTGCTGAAACAAATGATAAAAAAGCGGAGAAAATTCTGGATGCTGTGAGCAAAAAATACAAAGCCAATAAAACCTTTCAGGCTAAATTCACTTACTCCATAGAAAACAAAGCCGACAATATTAAGGAAAATCAAAGCGGCACCATAAGTACCAGTGGTTCCAGTTTCAGAGTAGAAATTGCCGGACAAGAAATTTTTTCTGACGGAAAAGTTATTTACACTTACAACAAAGAGGTAAACGAGGTATCAATTAATAACTATTCACCCAAAGATGCTGATATCAACCCGTCTGAAATATTCACCATGTATCAAAAAGGATTTTTATACCGACTGATTGATGAGAAAACCGAAGGGGGAAAAGTGGTGCAAAATCTGGAACTCACACCCAAAGACAAAAAGAAAACTTTTTTCAAAGTGAAAGTAACGGTAGATAAAGCAGCCAGCCAGATTATACGTTCAGTTATTTATGACAAGAACGGTAACATCTACACTTACAATGTTACGAAACAAACAGCCAACCCTAAGTTGGATAAAAGCTACTTTGTATTCGATAAGAAAAAATATCCCGGAGTACAGGTAGTAGACTTGAGGTAATTTATTTTGCAATAAACCTGATAATGCTATGGTAGCGTTTGGGTTTAAGCAAAGTGATATTCTGAACTGTATTTATCTCCAAAATACTATCACAATGCCAGTGAATTTCTTGTTCAATTCCGTAAAGCAGGTTTTTACTTTTTCTGAAAGCATAAATTTGACTCACCCTATCAGTGCCTGAATACCGGGTAATGCGCATCTGTCTCACCGGCAATTTTTCATCAATAGCTATATAAGTAGTAGTTTGCTCTCCGGCTTCAGTTTGTTGGGTGCTTGCGGTAAACGATGTTTTCCAAGAAGGTTTATTGATATCCATTTGCTTCACAATCTCCAAATCTTCTTTTAATGAAGCAGCCTGTGCAAATATTGTTTCCGTTTGCCCGTTAAACTCAACTGTTTTTTCCAACCTCACATTAACAGTATCTAAATTTAAGAATGTACTGTCGGCAAAAGCAACTAAATCAAAATAAGCCTTTGGTAAATCAGCAGCCTTTTCGCCTGAACATGACAAAAGTGATACTATTACCGAGAAAAATAGAATGCGATTAATCATTTAGCTGAGCATAGATTTACCGGTCATCTCCGCAGGCTGCACCACTCCCATCAAATCAAGAATGGAAGGAGCTACATCTGCCAGTATACCGTTGTGAACTTTTTTGGATTTATCGGTACAAATACACCAAACCGGATTAGTGGTATGTGCAGTGTTGGGTGTACCATCATCATTAATCATAAAATCAGCATTACCGTGGTCGGCAATTATGATCGCACTGTAGTCTTGCTCCTCTGCAGTATGCACTACGCGTTTTAAACAATCATCCACTTTTTTAATAGCTTTCATTACTGCATTAAAATCACCGGTGTGGCCCACCATATCGGGGTTGGCAAAATTCACTACTATAAAATCAAATCCTTTTTTAAGAGCCTCCAGCGTGGCATTGCACACTTCTTCTGCGCTCATTTCTGGTTGCAAATCGTAGGTAGCCACTTTGGGCGAGGGACACATTGATCTTTCTTCTCCCTGAAAAGGCACTTCTCTTCCTCCTGAGAAAAAGAACGTAACGTGCGGGTATTTTTCTGTCTCTGCAATACGCATTTGTGTGAGTTTATTTTTTTCCAATACCTCACCTAAAGTCATTTGCAGGTTATTTTCCTTAAACACTACGTTAACATTTTCGTATGTATTATCGTAATTGGTCATGGTTACATAATGCAGCTTCAACTTGTGCATATTGAACTCATGAAAATCTTGTTGAGTAAGAGCAGTTGTAATCTGGCGGCCGCGATCCGTTCTGAAATTAAAACAAATCACCACATCGTCTTCAGCAATGGTAGCCAGCGGTTGATTCTTTTCATCCACACAGATAATCGGCTTGATAAACTCATCTGTTAGGCCCTCACTGTATGAATGCTCGATACTTTGAAGTACGTCTTGTGTATGCACTCCGATACCATTTACCATAGCATCATAAGCCAGTTTCACCCGCTCCCAGCGTTTATCTCTGTCCATCGCATAATAGCGTCCTACTACTGAAGCAATTTTAGCGTGAGTGGATGAGGTCGCTTCCATCAGGTGTTTCAGGTAATTTTCTCCTCCTTTGGGATCAGTATCACGTCCATCAGTAAATGCGTGAATGAACACATTCTGAAGTTGATTCTCCTCACACAACCGGCACAAGCCAATGAGGTGCTCAATGTGGGAGTGCACTCCCCCATCAGAAACCAAACCGATTAAATGTACTTTTTTGTTGTTGCTCTTTGCATAGTTAATTGCATTCAAAATTGCCGGGTTGCTGTGAATGGTTCGCTCTCTGAATGCCTTATTAATGAGTACCAGATTTTGATACACCACCCTGCCTGCACCAATATTAAGGTGACCAACTTCCGAATTGCCCATCTGCCCGTCAGGCAACCCTACGTTCTCCCCGTCAGTTCGCAACTGGGCGTTCGGGTAATTCTGCAACAACTGATTAAAAAATGCAGGTTGGGCCTTATATATGGCATTGGAGTTATCTTCACGGCCTTTTCCCCAACCATCCAGGATTACTAAAAGTGCTTTGCGGGTCATGTGGCAAAGGTATTAAAAAAAGTGTTGGCCGGCAGCTGAAATACAAGTTCTTGGGAACTTACCGTACAACTTCTACATTTGCCTGTGATGAACAAGATGCCGTTGATATTGTTGCTTTTGTGTTTGCCACTCTTGGTGTGGTCGCAAAAAAAACATGCCGTTGTTACTTATGCCGCAGATAAGTTTAAAGTTCAGGTGTACAACAGCTCTTGGGAGAAAGAAAACGATATAGTGGTAAATATTGAGCAATTAGAAGGCTCCCCTACAGCTGAGAATTACCATACCACCGGGGCTTTGCGCAGTACTTACATCACGTCTGACGGAAGTAAAATGTACTTTTCACTATACCATTTACCCGCTGAATCGGAAACTGATAGCATAAAGTGGACGGCACTATTTATGTATGAGTTTGCTACCAGAAAAATTAGCCGCATACTGGAACTACCTCTCACCATGTTCGTACCATGGGAATTGAACGAGGCACGAAATACTATACTTTTATACGACTATAATGAAGGTTGGATAAAAGAAATAAGCCTGAACAGCATGAAAAGCAAACGGCTATTTCCAGCCACGCTTCATTCAGGAAACTATCAATTGATAAGTGACAGCAGCAGCTGCAGTTTCATTTACGTGTACCACGACTCCATTTACAAAACAGATTACCATTTTTTATCTGAGCAAAGCAAAAGCAGCGTACTGTTTAATTACCCCGATTATTCAGGCTACCGCAAGGGAAATTTGTTAGTGTACAGCCTCCCCGGAAAAGGTAACCTCACCTACCTCATCACTCCGCTGCGCAGGCACATAAAATCTATTCCGCGTACCAATGATTATGCCGCATGGAAAGACGATAACCATCTTTACATTACTGAAGAAAATGCCTTGTGTTTGTACAATTTGAAACTGGAAATGGTTAAATCATTTTATGTGGAACAACCCTTTGTATTGCAAACACTGGAGAACGAACTACTTATTGCCTACACTAAAAACAAAGAACGCAGGTTTGCTATTGTAGACAGCAACCTGACTACACTTACTGAATTGCCTGAGGTGTACGATAATTTCATTCAACTCGTTACAACCTTCACTCAACCATGAACGAACTAAGCTGGACTGACTTTGAAAAAACCGACCTCAGGGCAGGCACCATCATTCGTGTGGAAGACTTCCCCGAGGCCCGTAAACCGGCTTATCAAATTTGGGTAGATTTTGGCGAAGAACTGGGGATTAAAAAAACCAGTGCACAGGTAACTGCTTTGTACAGCAAAGAAGAACTTTTGGACAAACAAATTATAGGTGTGGTGAACTTTCCACCCAAACAAATCGGTAAGTTTATTTCTGAGTTTTTGCTCACCGGATTTACGGATGAAAGCGGCCATGTGGTGATTGCGCAAACGGAGCGAAAAGTGAAGAACGGCTTGAGATTAGCCTGAAAGTTATAATGTTGTGAGAATACCTGATGATTCACAATGAGTATCACTTTCCTCATTACTTATACTTAGGATGCAATTTCTTTCTTAGTGGTTTATGAAAACTCTGTTGCTCTATTTCTTTCGAAAGTACGCTGATGTTCCCGTCAATTTCAAGTATTGCCAAAGCCACGTTATCTATTGAAGAAACGCCATGCTCCCTAACTACGGCCTCCAGTTCATCAAGTGTAATTTTTTCTTTGGCCATATTGTCCTCAATAAGGTTTCCCTTATAAACAAGCATAACCGGTTCGCCCTCAATTAAACTTTTCACTTTTTTACTGCGGTACATTACCAGCTTCAGCAAGTAGTTAAGTATAAAAAGGCAAAGTGCTGCCAGCACCCCTCCTGCCAAGCTGGTATCAGGACCCAACATAGCATTTTGAACTGCATTACTGATAAGTAAGATAAATACTAAGTCCGTAACGGATAGTTGAGACAATTCTTTTTTACCAAAGAGGCGGATAGCAGCCACCATAAACAGGTAAACCACGGATGCCCTGAGGAGAATATCTGTAAAATTTTCCATCATACAAATATGGTAAACAAATGCTGCAATGGTATGGAAAGCAATCAGTAAATTTGAGCAGTGAAAATTACAGCCATTATTATATTTAATTTACTGGTGCTGAATGCTCTTTCACAATCTGCATTAGTTAAGGAAACAGAAAAATCTATGCGTCAGGTTAACGATAGCCTGTATGCGCATGAAACGGAAGTGAGCAACCGCATGTATACTGATTTTCTAGAGGAATTAAGGAAAAACGGAGATACAGCCTTGTGGCGCCAGTTACAGCCCGACAGCAACCAATGGTTTTACATAGCCAGTAATTTCCTCATAAGCACCTACCACCGCAGTAAAAAATATGCTGATTATCCCGTTGTAAACATCTCACAAGACGCAGCCAGATACTACTGCAAATGGCTCACGTTACATTACAACAAGTGGGATGAAAGAAAATACAAAAAAGTCATCTTCCGCTTACCTGCCAATGATGCTGAATGGGCTCAGGCCGCCAGAGGAATGTTACCCTTTAATGCAAAATATCCCTGGGGCAAAGAAGCTTTTCAAAATCATCTGGGCGCTTATTACTGCAACTTCAATCGTCTTGTTCAAAATCCGCCTGACACCAACAGAGGCGCGGTAAACAATGGCATTAATGAAATAGTAGGGCATATTTCCCGAGGAGATTTTCTACTGTGCCCCGTTAAATCTTTCGCGCCAAACAATATTGGGTTATACAACATGTGTGGCAACATAGCCGAGATGCTCGAATTGGAAAAGCGCACCAAAGGTGGCGGGTGGGACAGTGACAGCAAATTTATGTCCATCAACGCCCTGGATGAATACAATGGTAAAACCACACCAAACCCCTACACCGGTTTTCGCGTGTTTATGCAAGTAATAGAAAAATGATTGCTTACCTCACATCATTATCGTTTCGTAAGCAATGGCTCCTGCTTTTTATACTGTCGTTTGCAGCACGTACTTTATTCCTTTTATTACTTGTTGATTTAAACAACAGTCATTACTGGGAGTATGGCGAAATAAGCCGCAACCTCTTTGAGGGCCGTGGCTACTCCTTGTTTTACCTGTTCAACGAAAAAATTGATATCTACTATCAGGCTGCAGCCCATCCTTATCCGTCAGCCTATGTACCTCCGGCTTATGTATGGTTTCTTACCCCGTTCTGGTTCTTTGAAGATAATGTACTGAGAAATGTGCTGATATTGTCGCTGCAAAACCTGGCATC
>JAGPCK010000042.1 GCA_018058135.1 Bacteroidia bacterium
TGCGTTACGCATGGCTTTGCAAACACGTGAGCAACACATTCGCAGAGAAAAAGCTACCTCCAACATTTGTACTGCACAGGTGTTGCTTTCCATTATGGCCAGCATGTACGGTGTTTATCACGGACCTCACGGACTGAAAAAGATTGCAGAAAAAACACACGGCTTAGCTAAAACGCTTACACGTGGTTTGGATAAAGTAGGTGTGAAACAATTAAACAAAGATTATTTCGATACACTGAAATTTCAATTGAAAGATGCTGCTGCAATAGCTGCTTTAAAGAAAGAAGCTTTGACTGCCAAAATTAATTTGCGTTACATTGATGATACACATGTTGGTGTTTCCATTGATGAAACAACTTCACTTAAAGATATCAATAACCTGCTGAATATTTTTGCTAAAGCAACCGGTAGTTCAGCTCCAGCAGCAGATACAACTAACCTCACTATTGAGTGGCCTGCTGAGTTGCAACGCAAGAGCAGTTACATGACGCATCCTGTTTTTAACAGTTACCACAGTGAGCATGAAATGTTGCGTTACATCAAAGCGTTGGAAGCAAAAGATCTTTCACTTTGTCAATCGATGATTTCATTGGGATCATGTACCATGAAACTGAATGCAACTGCAGAAATGATTCCTGTTACCTGGCCTGAATTTGGTGGATTGCACCCTTTTGCTCCGGTAGATCAGGCAGCGGGGTATACTCAAATATTTGATGAACTATCTTTCCAATTAAAAGAAGTTACCGGTTTTGCCGGAATGTCATTGCAACCTAATGCAGGTGCACAGGGTGAGTATGCCGGTTTAATGGTGATTCGCGAATACTTCAAGAATAAAGGTGAAGCGCACCGTAACATCGCATTGATTCCTTCATCTGCACATGGAACTAATCCTGCTTCTGCGGTGATGGCCGGTATGCAGGTGGTAGTGACCAAAACCGATGAGCGAGGTAATATTGATGTAGAAGATTTAAAAGCAAAAGCTGAACAACACAAAGATAATTTGGCTTGCTTGATGGTTACCTACCCGTCAACGCACGGTGTGTTTGAAGAAACCATCATTGACATCTGTAACATGATTCACAGTTTTGGCGGACAGGTTTACATGGATGGTGCCAACATGAATGCACAGGTTGGATTAACCAGCCCAGCTGCTATTGGTGCTGATGTGTGTCACCTTAACCTACACAAAACATTTTGCATACCACACGGTGGTGGCGGGCCGGGTGTTGGACCAATTGGTGTGGCAGCTCATCTGGTGCCTTTCCTTCCCGGACACTCTTTGGTAAAAACCGGAGGTGATAAAGCCATTCATGCTGTTTCAGCTGCTCCGTGGGGTAGTGCCAGCATTTTGCTTATCTCGTATACTTACATTAAAATGATGGGAACTTCAGGGTTAGAGAATGCAACCAAATATGCCATACTAAATGCAAATTATATCGCGAAACGTTTAGAGGGGCATTACGATATTCTATACAAAGGAAGCAAAGGTCGTTGCGCACACGAGATGATTCTTGACACCCGCGGATTTAAATATTCTGCTAACGTAGAAGTGGAAGATATCGCTAAGCGTTTGATGGATTATGGTTTCCATGCGCCAACAGTGTCTTTCCCTGTGGCAGGTACTGTAATGATTGAACCAACGGAGAGTGAATCAAAAGCTGAGTTGGATCGTTTCTGTGAAGCCATGATTGCTATACGTAATGAGGTTAGAGCAATTGAAGACGGTAAAGCAGATAAAGCAGACAACGTATTGAAAAATGCTCCCCATACTTCAGCAGTTGCTACGGCTAATGACTGGAGCCACCCCTATACGCGAGAAGAAGCCGTGTTCCCGGCAGCCTGGGTTAAGTCGGGTAAATTCTGGCCTTCAGTTGGTCGTGTGAATAACACTTACGGAGACCGTAATCTGGTTTGTGCCTGTTTGCCTATTGAGGCTTACGAAACAGCCACAGCATAACTACTAAAGCATACACTTAAAGTCCGGTTGGGGATAAGAACATTTCTATCACCTTCCGGACTTTAATATTTTTGTACCAAATTTATAATTTGATACATCACATCATCAGCATTCTGTTTTTTATGTTGGCCTGGTTGGTTGCTCCCGTTGCACCTTCTCCTGTTCATTCCCCCAAGCCACTAAATGTTTTTAAAACTGATTTTACAGGAAAGCCGGTGAAATTGTCGGTTAATGTTATTAAGGCAAATCAAGGTGATGAGCTTGACTTTTGGATGGATGCCTGCGACAGTGTGTTGCAATACGGGCAGTCAAAAATCAGTGTGATGCACATTGGTGATTCACATATTCAGGCTGATTATTTTTCAGGCAGAATGCGGGAGTTGTTGCAATATTCATTTGGTAACGGAGGAAGAGGGCTGGTATTTCCTTACCGTATAGCCAAAACGAATAACCCCGATAACTACAAAGTACATTGGACGGGTGAATGGGCCAACTGCAAAAATGTTAATTACAGCAAGGTTGGCGATATGGGTATTTGCGGAGTAAGTGTTACCACCAAAGATTCACTTGCGGGTTTTATACTTAATCCAAGTTTCAATTCTTTGTTTAATTACGACTTTAAACGCGTTAAGCTGTTCAGCAAAATATCAACTGATGCGCTCAATTATGTGTTGAGAAATGATACACTCTCTATGGGATCTTTTATTCCTGAAGAGTTTGACAATACCTGCACATGGCTCTCCTTCGACTCCTATCAGCAAAAGTTTGTATTAGGTTTTAAACCTGTTGATACCCTTAGCAGAGAATTTGAATTTTATGGCATGAGTCTAGAAAATGATTCAGCCGGATTACTGTATCATGCAGCCGGAATAAACGGAGCTGAATACTTTTCATGGAACCGATGTAATTTATTACAAAGCCAGATGAAACAACTGGCACCGCATCTGGTGATTATTTCATTAGGGGCCAACGAAGGGTTTAACAGACAATACAGTGATGCGGTGTTACGTGAAAATGCCTCAAAACTTATTGACTTGGTAAGACAAGCTAATCTTGATGCGTCTATACTGATTACACTTCCGGGAGAAAGTTGGTACAGAAAAAGAGCGCCCATTAAACGTCATATTGAAGTGAGAAGGGTGCTGAATGAAGTTGCTGCTGAAAAGCATTGTGCTGTTTGGGACTTGTATGCTGTGATGGGCGGACCGGGGTCTATGCGCAAATGGCAAAAACGCAAACTAACCGCCAGAGATATGGTACATTACAATGCACCGGGATATCGATTACAGGGCGAACTTTTGTACTCGGCACTCATGGATTATTACATCAAAAATCGGAAAAAATAGTATGCTTCACTGGGAAGAGTTACTTACATTTTATGAGCGTTCACCGCTTATCTTCTCCCAGTACACTTTTCTTTTTGTCTTTACCATCTTCTTCGCATTTTACCTGGCCGTCTTTAAAAATATTACCGTACGTAATATTTACTTGCTGGCCTTTAGTTTGTTCTTTTATTATAAATCGGGTGGTTTGTATTTCTGGATGCTTATATTTTCCACCTTTGTCGACTACCATTTAGCCAACTACATTTTTAAGGCAACAACCAAGGGCCGGAAAAAACTTTTTTTGATACTGAGTCTTTCGGCTAACCTCGGGCTTCTCGCATTTTTTAAATACTCCTATTTTGTAACGGATAGCTTAAATGCCTTGCTGGGCACTGACTTTATAGCCTATAATTTTCTTACAGGCATATCGAATGTTTTGGCGGGGACTTCATACGATGTAACCGAAATTATTTTGCCAGTCGGCATTTCGTTTTACACATTTCAAGCAATGAGTTACACGCTTGATATTTATCGGGGTCATCTTAAGCCGGTAAAAAATATCTGGGATTTCGGATTTTTTATTTCCTTTTTTCCGCATCTGGTGGCCGGCCCCATAGTGCGTGCAGCAGATTTTATTCCGCAGGTGTACAAGCCGTATAATGTAACCAAAGAAGAAATGGGTGCAGCCGTATTTCTGATTATGAAAGGGCTTATTAAGAAAGTGCTCATCAGTGATTATATCAGTATCAATTTGGTCGACCGCGTTTTTGATACACCTCAACTGTATTCAGGAGTGGAGAATCTGTTAGCTATTTATGGTTATACACTTCAGATATATTGTGATTTCTCGGGCTACAGTGACATGGCTATCGGATTGGCCTTACTTATGGGTTTTCGGTTAGGTATTAATTTTAATTCCCCTTACAAAGCAGCAAACATCACAGACTTTTGGAGAAGGTGGCACATCTCACTTTCTTCTTGGCTGAGGGATTATTTATATGTTTCGCTGGGCGGAAACAGAAAGGGGAAATGGCGCACTAAAGTGAATTTATTGCTTACTATGCTTATTGGTGGTTTGTGGCACGGAGCATCAGTGAAATTTATTTTGTGGGGTGCATTGCACGGAGCGGCATTGGTGGCTGATAAAGCATGGACTAACTTTTCAGCACCATTTATCAATCAAAAGTCATTTGTTTATCGGGCGCTGGTGTGGCTAATCACATTCAACTTTGTTGCTTTCTGCTGGATTTATTTCAGAGCAGCTGATATGGAAACTGTTCGATTAATGCTGTTTCAGGTAGTAAATGACATGTCTTTATCAGCTATTGCAGAGCGTATGTGGGCCTATAAACATATTGTAAGTTTGCTCATACTGGGCTTTGGCATTCACTGGTTGCCGGATGAATGGAAAGAAAACTGGCAAAATCTGTTTATTCGCACGGCATTACCGGTTAAAGCTTTTATCATAGCTGTAGTGATTGCCTTGTTGTATCAGGTAGCTTCATCAGAAGTGCAACCGTTTATTTACTTTCAGTTTTAAGCTCATCCAACAATTCCCGCTTATATTTGTTACAACAAGTTATGCAACAAGAACAGGTTATACTGGTAAATGAATCGGATGAACCCATTGGGGAAATGGAAAAGATGTTGGCTCACGAGCAAGGTGTGCTTCACCGGGCATTTTCTGTGTTTATTTTTAATGCAAAAGGAGAGGTGCTGTTGCAGCAACGAGCACTGAGTAAATACCACTCCCCAGGCTTATGGACGAATACCTGCTGCAGCCACCCTCGACCTGGAGAAACTACAGAACAAGCAGCACACAGACGATTAAAAGAGGAGATGGGTTTTGATTGCACACTGCAACATAAGTTCAGTTTTATATACAAGGTGCAGTTTGATAACGGACTGTATGAACATGAACTGGATCATGTTTACACCGGAGTTTATGAAGAAGAGCCAAGCATCAATCCTGATGAAGTGAATACGTTTAAATGGATGAAGTGGGAGCAGCTTTTGGAAGATGTAAATAAAAATATGGCGGATTATACTTTTTGGCTAAGGCAGATACTGGAACAACATCAACGGATAGTTTAATAAATGCAATACAAAACAGAAAAGGCTTCCCAGAGGAAGCCTTTTCTGTTTATAAGGTATTATCTAATGAGATTATTTTACAGTATCCATGTGGCAGATAAGATCAACCAGTTTGTTGCTGTAGCCCCATTCGTTGTCATACCAGCTCACTACTTTCACAAAGTGAGGGTTCAATGAAATGCCTGCATCAGCATCAAAAATAGAGGTGCGGGCATCTCCAAGGAAATCATTGGATACTACAGCATCTTCAGTGTATCCTAAAATTCCTTTTAATTCACCTTCAGAAGCTTTTTTCATGGCAGCTTTGATATCCTCATAGCTGGCAGGTTTTTCTAGACGACAAGTAAGGTCTACTACAGATACGTTAGGGGTAGGAACACGGAAACTCATTCCGGTCAATTTGCCCTTAAGTTCAGGAATTACTAATCCAACAGCTTTAGCAGCACCTGTAGAAGATGGGATGATATTTTGGTAAGCACCACGTCCGCCTCTCCAGTCTTTTACTGACGGGCCGTCAACAGTTTTTTGTGTGGCAGTAACCGCGTGAACGGTAGTCATTAAGCCTTCAGTAATAACAAAATTATCGTTCAGTACTTTAGCTACAGGAGCCAAGCAATTGGTTGTACAAGAAGCATTAGACACTACAGACATGTCGGCAGTATATTTGGCATGGTTCACACCCATTACAAAAGTAGGAGTATCATCTTTAGCAGGGGCGCTCATGATAACACGTTTTGCTCCGGCTTTGATGTGGCCTTCTGCTTTTGCCTTTTCCAAAAACAGTCCGGTTGACTCTACTACGTATTCAGCACCTATTTCGTTCCATTTTAAGTTAGCGGGGTCTTTTTCAGCAGTTACGCGAATTTTCTTACCGTTAACAACCAGCATACCACCGTCCACTGAAATCTCCCCTTTAAATATTCCATGGGTAGAGTCATACTTCAACATGTAAGCCATGTAGTCCACATCAATAAGGTCATTGATCCCTACGATTTCAACTTTGGGGTTGTTAATGGCAGCCCTGAAAACCAAACGGCCGATTCGGCCAAAACCATTGATACCTATTTTCATTTCTGAGTTTATTTAGCGTCTTATTATTCAATTTTTTAGAGCGGCAAAATTACGATGTAAAGCCGTTAATTCAAAAAAAACCGATGTAAATCTTCAAAAATAAGGATTGGTCTTTTTTAACTAGGAAAATGTATTAAACATTCATAGAGGATGGATATATGTGTAATGCTATGGTCTGAAAATGAATATACAAGGATTTTTTTCATACTTCACGAAACTTTTTTATTTTTCAGTATTGACATAAAAGATGAAAAGTATATCTTTGCAGCCCCGAAGACAAAATGGCCCGTTCGTCTATCGGTTAGGACGTTAGGTTTTCATCCTAGAAAGAGGGGTTCGATTCCCCTACGGGCTACTAAAAGCCGCTCTTTTGAGCGGCTTTTTTCATTCATAATTCTTTAGAATAAGTCCTTTAATTTATTGAATTTTATTCTATCGTATAGGCTAAAGACTTTTTTAAGCAAATAGTTATCCTTGATAATTGCTGGATTTTTTTGAGGGTTTGAACTAACCGAATAGGCCAAATAACTGTTCATAGATTAAAGTCAACAATTTGTAATTTAACGCTTTTTTCTTAACACTTTTTCTTTACTTTGCACAGTACAATAAATATGTAACTTGTTGACTAAAAAATAAATGCCTTTGGTCTGTCATGTTTTCAGAAGTTCATTTTGATTGGTTTAGTGTACATTAACTTACTATGCTATGATGATTTTTACGAAAAAGCTATTTCTACCGTTATTGTTTTTTGTTTCATTTTTTTCAGCTCATTACTCTAATGCTCAATGTGTTGCTGGATTTACATCAACTCCGGCAGCTCCAATTGTGGGTTGCGATCCTTTTAACGTGTTGTTTAATTCCAACACAACAGGAACAGTTGTAAACAGGCTTTGGAATTTTGGTAACGGTGTTACCAGCACAGCTCAAAATCCGTCACAGGTTTTTACTGCTAATCTTAATGATACTATTTATTACTGTTTTTTGGCCATTGAATGTAGCGGAGGTTTAAAGGATACAGTATATTTTCAAGTTACAGTGAGGGCAAGACCCAGAGCCACTTATACGGCTAGTAAAACCAGTGTGTGTGCATTAACAGACTCTGTTTGTTTTACCAACACCTCTTCCACAGGTACCGGTTATGCTTACAATTGGGACTTTGGAGATTTTACTTCATCAACTCAATTTTCGCCCTGTAAAAAGTACTCTACACCTGGAACATACCAGGCCCGATTAACGGTGACCAATAATTACGGTTGTACCCGGCAAACTAATCAAACCATTACCGTAAATGACATTCCGAATACTAATTTTAATGTAAGTTCAACAGCTGGTTGCACTCCATTTACAGTTACGTTTACTAATAATACAGTAGCAGGAACATCACCGATTGTAAGTTGGCAATGGGATTATGGTGATACAAGTACGCCTACAGTACTACAGAATTCACCCCCTCATACGTATTTTGCAACGGGAACTTATACCATTACACTACGGGCAACCAACACATCAGGATGTTCCAACATCAATACCAGAACCGTTATTGTAAGCAATACACCAACAGCAAGCATTTCAGCTCCTACCAATGTATGTCAAGGAGAGCCTGCAAGTATTAGTTATTCCGGTACAGCAAGTCCGGCAGGAACTTATAACTGGGGGTTTGCAGGTGGAACATTGAATTCGGGAAGTGGACAAGGGCCTTTGAGCGTAACCTGGAACAGTAGTGGTACTAAAACTATTACCCTTACAGTTATTAATACAAATGGTTGTAGCACTTCTACTTCAAAAAGTGTCAATGTGTATGTTAAGCCAATTATTAATCTTACCTCTTCTAAAGATACAGTTTGTGAAGGCGATACTGTAGTATTTACTATATTACCTTCAGGATATTCGCAAAACCTCTTTTATAACGGAGGGACTTTACTAGCTACTCAAGCACAGAATGTTTATTCAGTGAATAGCTTTTTACTATCGAGCTTAATCAGGGCAAGGGTTTTAGATTCCAATGGTTGTTATTCAGATTTTGATACTTCAGCTGTTTATGTGAAACCTACTCCAACGCTTTCCATTAGCAAATCACCAAATAATGATACTCTTTGCAATGGGGTTCCTTTAACTTTTACTGCCAGTCCCAACACGTTTGGTCAATACATATTCAGGGTTGGGTTTGCAAATGTGCAAGGTGGACCTTCAAACATTTACACTTCTTCATCCATTCCCTCCAACACACCCGTTACCGTTTCTGCCATTAATAACGGATGTTCAGGTTCGTCATCCAATAGTATTTCTACCACAATACTTCAACGTTTACCATCACCTCAGGTTTATTGTGGTACGGGTACAACTAGTTCAATCACTTTCCAATGGAATGCAGTATCGGGTGCAGTTGGCTACAGAGTGAGTGTAAACGGAACTGCATTTGTGAGCCCTAGTTCTGGAAGTAACGGCCTAACCCACACTTTAACTGGTTTGAATCAGGGGGATTCGGCATTTATAAGAGTTGTGGCTTTTGACAATTCTATTTGCAACTACGGAGACACGTCACAATCTTTTAAGTGTTACGCATTACCTTGTACGCCTGTGTCGCTAACAATTACACCAAGTAAATCATTGGCTTGTGACGGTGAAGGATTTAGCGTTTCTCTTTCCAACTTTTCTGTGCCTAAGTACTCAGTTTCATGGGATAGTCTGGTATCGTTTTCAGGGCTTACATTTTATAATTATACAGCACAGGCAGGCAAATCATATTATATTTATATATATGATTCGGCACAAACCAATTGTCCTCCAACCCAGCGTTTAGTTCCTATTACAGTTAATCCTGTTCCTACAGTTACTTTAACAAAGTCGCCCAACGTATCCACCATTTGTGCGAATTCAACAATAACATTCACAGCCTCACCTCAAACGTATTCAATATACAGATTCTATAATGGAACTACTTTACTTCAGCAAGGGCCTAATCCTGTATATTCCACTAATAATCTTCCCAGCGGGAATAGTATTAGGGTGGTGGCTGTTAACAACAATTGTACATCACCGGCTAGCAGTGCATTGTCAACAACTGTAATCACCAGTACTGCAGTAACACTTAATTCAAGCATATCAACAGACACAGTTTGTCAGGGAGACGGTGTTACGTTTACTGCTTTGCCAGGTACTTACCAGACATATAATTTTTACGATGGTTCAAATCTGCTTCAAACGGGAAATGGTAATCAGATAACAATAAGTAACTGGTCTATCCCCAATAGTATTTATGTTATAGCTTTGGATGCATCGGGTTGTAATACGGATACAAGTAATTTGTTTTCTTATTATGTAAGAGTTACTCCATCCATTACCTTGACCAGTCCTATAAACGGTGATAGTATTTGTGTTGGTCAATCAGCATCTTTTTCTATTTCGCCATCCGGGTTAGCTCTATATCGTTTTTTGATTAATGGAAACATAGTGCAAAGCGGAACTTCTTCTACGTTCAACACAACAAGTCTTGTAGATAGCCAAATTGTTACTGCCAGAGCAGGGGTTACGGGCTGTCCGCCAGTATCCCAATCCAACGCAATACTAGCGAGAGTAAAATCACCTATTAATGCACCTACTGTTTCCTGCGGAACTACAACCAACAGTACCATTCAATTTGTTTGGAACGCTGTTTCTGGAGCAATCGGCTATCAGGTAAGTGTTAATGGTAGTCCCTTTAATTATCCCAATACAGGGCAAACAGGTACTTCACATATTATAAGCGGATTAAATCCTGGCGATTCAGTTACGATTGTGGTAAGGGCGCTTAGTGGTAGCCCCTGTGATACCAGTGCACGTTCTGCCCCCGTGAAATGTTATTCTATTCCATGTTCACCTATTTCATTTTCGAAAAGTACTTTACCGTCCAATATATGCATAGGCGACTCAGTATTTCTTTACATTACCAATATAAGCACAAACAACTACGGAGTCTCATGGGAAGGTGGTGCAATCAGTGCTGATACTAATTTTCGCATAAAAGTGTTGACGGACACCATTATCAGTGTGGAATTAAAAGATAATAATCAATCTGCTTGCCCGACTGCAAATAATTCATTTAATATTGTTACTTCAAAAACCCCCGGTGTTACAATATCAAGCAATGCTCCGGCCTTTGGGGTTTGCGAAGGAGCTGCGGTAACTTTTACAGTAACCTCCATAAACAGTAGCTACGTTTATTCAAATTATAAGTTTTACAATGGAACTACACTTATACAAAACGGGTCAAGTAATGTGTTGGTGACAACTACACTACAACCTGGAAACAGTATTTATGTTGTTGCAACATCTAACAGTTGTCAGGATATCTCCAATACATTATCGTTAAATGTCATTCCAAAACAAAAAATATTTGTTACCAGTAATGTAACACAAGATTCAATTTGTCGAGGAGTTCCTGTTACCTACACTTTATCACCCACCAGTTATCAGCGATTCAGATTTTTTAATAATGTTTCGCTCATGCAAGACTCTACACTGAATACGATAACGCTATCTACATTAAGTAATCCGAACAGGATATTTGGACAGGCAGAGGATATCAACGGCTGTTTATCTGAATATAGTGATACTATTTCCAAATTTATTTACCCGGTCACTTCGGTTTCTTTAGTAAGCACTGCACCACAAGATACTATCTGTGAATTAAAGCCGGTTAGTTTTGTTGCAGCACCTTCGGGGTACTCCAATTATGAGTTCTTTGTAGACTTTGCTTCAGTTCAAAATAGCAGCAGTAATGTTTATACAGCCAACAACTTTAATACATCTCATTTTGTAAAAGTAGTGTCGAGAAATGCATTTGGTTGTTACGATACTTCTCAGGTTAATTATCAAATTACGGTAGTTAAGAGACTACCGGCCCCAAATGCATATTGCGGAAATACAACCTTAACTAGCATCGAGTTTAGATGGGATGCGATCACGAATGCAGGGGGCTATCTGGTAAGTATTAACGGAGGTGCATTTATCACTCCTAGCTCAGGCCCAACAGGACTTACTCATTTTATTGGTGGTATGAATACCGGTGACAGTGCAACAATTCGTGTGCTGGCGTATAATTTTAATTCACCTTGTGTGTATGGCGATACTTCCTTAATAGCAAAGTGTTTTGCTTTACCTTGTAATTTTGTTGGATATAATGCTGTAGCAAGTGTGCCTGAGGCTTGTGCTGGTGATACAGTTGAGTTTTCTGTAAACGGGGTAACCACTAGCAGTTTCTCCGTTTCATTTAATAATCAGGCTTCTTATCAGACAAAAACATATGATTCCATAGCTGTTGCTTTAAGTACAACTTACAGAGTTTATCTCGTAGATTCTAATCAGCTTACATGTCCTCCTTTTTTTCGAAATGTGTCTATAACAGTGAATCCTATTCCAACCATTTCATTGACTTCAGATGAGGATACAATATGTGAAACGGAGACCGTTAATTTTACCGCTTCTCCTGCAGGATACCAAAATTATAAATTCTACAATAATGCTACACTGATTCAGGATTCAGGATTACATCTTTATAAAACACCGCTTTTGCAATCAGGTAACAGTGTGGTAGTTTTAGCAACAGATAAAGGTTGTAGTGTAACCTCTTCACCTGTGAACGTTTTAGTAATACCGGCTCAAAAATTAAATATCACTAACTCTACTGTGAATGATACGGCTTGTTATCAAGCACCAATTACGTTTAATGCAAGCCCGTCAAATTATACCAACTATAAGTTTTACAATTCAGGTGTATTATTACAAAATAACCCCTCCTCCAGTTTTACATCATCCACTATTGCAAACGGAAATAATATATACTTTGTAGCTTCAGATGCTTTCGGATGTGAAATTCACTACAGTGATACGGATAAAATTTATATTAAACCTTTTACAAGCATCAGTATCAATAGCTCAGCTTTGCTTAATAAAGTGTGTGAAAGAGACACTCTTTTGATTACAGCATTCCCTGCAAATGCTTTCCAATCATACCGATTCTACTGGAACAATAGCTTAACTCAGGATTCAACTATTAATCAGAAATATTTATTCAATCTGGTTGACGGAGATTCTGTAATAACTATCGGAGTGGACTCCAACGGTTGTAACGCAACCAGCAATACCATTCGTATTACAGTTCAGCAACGCCCTGGTGTTACAGTTTTGGGTGATACCCTGGTTTGTCAAGGAGATACTGCCACAATTACCGCCAATCCTACTCAACCTTTTCCGGGAATAACTTACCAGTGGCTCTCAGGAGAAACACAGCAAATAATTAAACCAGTACCGTCTGTTACATCAACCTACACCGTGGTGGCCTCTGTTAACGGATGCCAGGGACAACCGACATCGCATTCCGTTGTTGTTGATGCTCTTCCAAAACCGATAGCTGATGCAGGTGACGCCAGAGTTGGCTGTATTGGAGATACTGTAATTTTAAGAGGAAATGGTGGACAGTCATTTGCTTGGCAACCCTCCAACAAGTTGATTTCACCAAATTCAGATAAACCTACTTTTTTTGTTGACAGTACCATTACATTTACTTTGACAGTAACAAATATTAAATGTTCGAGCGTAGATACAATTACTATTTTAGCTGATAAATGTTTGGATGATATCTACTTCATTCCGCAAATCATTACTGTAAATGGAGATGGGGTGAACGATTTCTTCTTTATTCCCGATATTGATTATTTTCCAAACAACACAGTGAAAATTTATAACAGATGGGGTGATGAAGTATACTCGGCTCATCCATACAACAACTCTTTTAATGGTAGAGGAGTTGGAGGAAAAGAACTACCGGAGGGCGTTTACTATTATGTAGTAGATGTTGCCAATGGCAAAGGCAAGGTACACAAAGGAATGTTTATTATTCAACGATAGGAGGATAGAGAGATGAAGAAGTATATGTACATTTTTTTCTTATTGTTAGTTGTTAGTGTAACCAATGTAAATGCCCAACAGCAGCCTATGTTTACGCAATACATGTACAACGGTTTACTTATCAATCCGGCTTATGCAGGCAATAAAAATGCATTGGAGTTTACAGCACTACACCGCAGACAGTTTGATGGAATTGAGGGTGCACCCAAAACACAGGTTTTCTCTGTGAACTCACCTATTCCAAAGAAAAATATGGCTTTGGGTTTAAAGATATATAACGAAACACTTGGTCCTGCAGTAGTGAACAACAGCCTTGGAATATGTTATTCCTACCAGATTAATTTCTCTAACTCCAGATTATCGTTGGGGTTAGAGGCTAATGTAATGAACCAGTCGATTGATTTCCCAAGACTACGAAGAAACGACCCCAATGATCAGGCAATACCTTTAAACAAAGAGAGTGTATTTATACCAGATGCATCAGCAGGAGTATATTATGACAGGGAAACTTTTTTTGCAGGTTTTGCTATGAGTAATTTATTCAACAATAAATATGTATACGAGGGAGTAAATAACAGAAGTCTATCCGGTAATTTATTCCGGCATTCTTATCTATATACGGGAGCGATATTTCCTGTATCTCCCAAAATAAAAATTACACCTGCAATACTGGGTAAATATGTGAGTGGAGCACCGATACAATTGGATATTAACGCAATTGCGGTTTACAATGAAATGCTTTCCTTGGGAATGGGTTACAGAACAGATAATTCAATTGCTGGCATATTCAGATTTACAGTGAAAAAGAAAATAAGTGTAGGCTATTCCTATGATTTTGCTACCTCCCCAATGGGAACCTATCACAGAGGAAACCACGAGGTGATGTTAACTTACAGATTAATTTTCCCAGCTCCTCCCGGTCAAAAAATTGTTCACCCCAGATATTATTTTTAATCTCAGCTAAACTACCTTCAATACTGTTATGAACTATTTCAAACATATACTTTCTATTCTGTTTTGTTTATTTGTATTCAATGTTCAGGCACAGGAAACTCCAGCCCAAACAGGAACCAGATTGTTTAATCTGAACAGATTTGCAGATGCTATACCTTTTTACCAGAAAGAATTGGAGACGCAAAAAGACCCGAAAATTTTTCAGGATGTTACTTTCAGATTGGCCGAATGTTACCGCATTTTAGGAAAGAATGAGGAAGCTGAGAAGGCATACAAAATTATGTTTCTCAAGAACAGAAAATCACCAGGTGTATTATATAACTATGCGATTTTTTTAAAGGGGCTTGGTAAATACAGTGATGCGAAACAGAAGTTTGCCAACTATGCAACCATGTTTCCCGAAGATACATTGACAAAATGGCAATTAGCTTCTTGTGATTCTGCAATAACATGGCTTAAATCTTCAACCGGATATTATGTACGTGAAATAAAAGAAGTGAACAGTGCAGAGCCAGAGTTTAGCCCGCTTTTATTAAATAACACACTTCACTTTGTATCTTCAAAGGTAAGTGCTGCAGAACTTACAGGTCAACTGGATCAGAGTAGTGAAGACGCAGGTAGTACAAAGAAAAATCCACCTGCTAAATCACCAAAAGGTAAAAAGACACAACCGGATAAGAATGCATTAGACGCACCTCTACCTACCTTAGATATATTTACTACACATATTACAGATACAACAGTAAAAGCAGTACCGCCAAAATTAATGACAGGTTTTGGAGAATCCCTTCATGAAGGACCATCTGCAGTAAATGCAAAAGGAGATGAAATATTTATAACCCGTCCATCGGAAACAGGTATAAGGGATAGGTCAAAAAATTTGGTAGAGAACAGATTAATTATTGTTAGTTCGAAGAAAGACCCCAGTGGTCAATGGTCAGCACTTAAAGAAGATTTGCCTTTTAATAAACCTGAAGAATATTCTGTTGGACACCCTGCCATTTCACCCGATGGTAAGATGCTTGTTTTTATGTCGGATAAGCAGGGTGGCTTTGGTGGTACAGATCTTTACCTTAGTATTCGCAACGGTGATACTTGGGGTGAACCGGTAAATCTGGGACCTAAAATAAATACCGCAGGTTATGAAATGTTTCCTTATTTCAGAGACAACGGTACGTTTTATTTTTCATCCAATATGCATCCTGGTATGGGTGGCTTAGACATCTTTTCTGTAAAGTATGACTCAACATCTTCCTCTTGGGGGAAAGTTATTAATATGAAACCACCGGTTAACTCATCTTATGATGATTTTGGGATAACATTTGTAAAAGGAAATGAAAAGGGTTTCTTTTCTTCTAAACGACCCGAAGGAACAGGCGATGACGATATTTATTCATTTATCGGAAATAAAGAAATTCAGGTAACTTACGATGGGGATGAGTTTAGAATAAGAAACGAATTCTTCTATGATCAGTTAACATATGTTGTTAAAGATTTAGAAACAGGTAAAGAAAGTCTAGTTGCCGGAAACACCCCAGAGATAAAATTAAAGCTATCCCCCAATAAAAAGTACGAACTTAAATCAATGCGAGGGAAGCAAATAGTTAATACCCTGGCATTATCTTACGGATTATCACCTGAAGGAGCATTTAATCTCGCCTTTTCATCAGATAGTTTGCCGGTAAACATTAAAGGGTATATTCGTTCTTCTGATGCATCAGGTACTGCTCAATCCATTCTCAATGCAGCAAAAGGCTCAGTTGGAGTTCCTGGTGTAGAAATTAAAATTAACAATAGTAAAAATGAATTAGTTCAGGAAACGGTTACAGATAGCTCAGGCAAATTTAATTTCAGAAAAACATTTAGCCCGAAAGAAAATTATGGGTTGGCTCTTTCTGATCAGAAGCCAGTTTCATTTAATGGCCCTGTGACTACTTCCAAAGAAACTGTAACAGATAAGCCGGATAGTTTAATTTCTTTTAAAGGCAGGGCAGTAAGGTTAGGAACTGCTGCTCCGGTTACAGGTGTAAAGATATCTCTGTTTAAAGGAACACAAGAAATAACGAAAGTAACTAATGATAAAGATGGAAGAATATTGTTCAACTTAAACCGCGGTGAAACATATACTGTTGTTGGTTCAAAGGATGGTTTTTTTCAATGTCAGGTTAAAGTAAGTACCATTAATAAGCCCAACATCTCAGCTATTGAAGAGGTACTGGCCATGGAGCCTATTAAGCGCGATACCAGCATCAACTTAATTGATATTTATTATGACTTTGCTAAAGCAACGCTTCGTTCGGAGTCTAAAAAAGTATTGATGCGTATGTATCAGTTTTTAAAGGACAATGATTCTATTGCTATAGAATTGATGGCCCACACAGATGAAGTTGGAACTGATGCATCCAATATGGTGCTGTCTCAAAAAAGAGCTCAGTCAGTGGTTGATTTTTTGATTGAGAAAGGAGTCTCACCTCAACGTATGTTAGCTGTTGGTTATGGTGAGTCAACCCCGAAGGTGCCCAATGCACACAATGCCAAAGACCACCAGTTGAACAGAAGAACTGAGTTCAGAATTGTAGGGAAGTCTGATATACCAAAATTATTGGCAGTACATAAACGTAAAATCGCAGAGTATGAGTCAACGTTCAGAAAAGAGCAGGAGATAGAAGCACTAAAACCGGCTGAAAAATCTTTATTTACCGTTTCACCTAATATGGGTTCGGGCAATATTGACGGGATTGTTCAAGCTAAGCCTGAGCAAGGCATAGTTTACAAAGTACAGATTGCTTCTTCAGAAACAGAGGTGCCACCGGATTATTTCAGTGGATTTAAGCGGGTAGAGACTCTGCGTGATGCCAAAGGCATTCACAAGTATTTTGGAGCCTCTACCACCAGTTATGATGAGGCATTAGTAATGCTCAACAAAATCAGAAGTGAGAATAAAATCGGAGATGCATTTGTTGTTCCATATAAAGACGGAAAGCGTATTGAATTTGATGAGATTGAGGGATGGGGCACTAAAAGGTTCACAGTCCCTGCAGTGCCTTCACAACCTTCGCATTATACAGCCAACGAGCAGGTAAATGGCTATGTAGTACAAATAGCTGCGCTTCGAACAAAAGATAAGTTGCCCGATTTTAAAGGTGTTGATGTGAAAGAGAAAAAAGGTGAGGATGGTTTCTACCGCTATTATGTTGGGCCTTTTGCCAGCATGGAGCAAGCCAATGCTGAGCGGCAACGTTTAATCAGCTTAGGATTTTCAGGTGCGTTTATTAAATCGGGCCTGTAGTCAACTTGCTCTTTAGTCTAAGTACATGATTAACTATAACTCACGCTCGTGGTTCACGCTTATCTTTAAGTTTCATAAAAGTGACACCTTGCGTATGTTGTTTCCGGCCATGCTTGGATTAGCTGCTTTTGCCACCCTCATTATTTATTTGGAGCTGGAGGTTTTTAAAGTGAGTTTCAAATCAGCATCCATCATGTTCTCCTTGCTTGGGTTTGTTATTTCCATGCTTTTAGTATTTCGAACCAATACAGCCTATGAACGCTGGTGGGAAGGTAGAAAGCTTTGGGGGAGTCTGGTTAACTCATCCAGAAATCTGGCCATAAAGTTGAATGCTTTTTTACCGGAGAAAAGTGAACACAAAGCCTTTTTCGCAGAGTACATTCCGTTTTATGCTTTTGTGCTTAAAGAGCACCTTCGGGGTAACAAAGTAACGAAACTAAATACTTCCATTACACATCAGCCAAATTACGTAGCGTTATTGATTGCACAACGGCTGAGGAAAATGCAAGAAGAAAAACTCATAACAGGTGAGCAGTTGATTGTCCTGAATCAGGAGTTTACTAACTTTACTGATGTGTGTGGTGCTTGTGAGCGTATCAGAAAAACACCAATTCCTTATTCGTACAGTCTATTCCTTAAAAAATTCATTTTTGTCTATATAGTAAGTATGCCTTTTGGTTTTGTGAATGAGGCCGGGTATGGCATTGTTCCGGTAATGGTATTTGTTTTTTATGTACTGGCCAGTTTGGAACTAATTGCTGAAGAAATAGAAGACCCCTTTGGTAGTGATGCAAACGACTTGCCGCTGGATGAAATTGCAGAAACTATTGATATTAATATAAATGAACTGCTCACCTAGCCTTTGGGCAATGAAACAAAAAAAGAAGTCCCTTTGCCCGGCTCACTTTTAACCCATATTTCACCTCCAAGACGATCAACTAAACGTTTTACGATATAGAGCCCAAGTCCGCTTGACGTCTCATTTCCAGTGGGCTTATTGGTAAGTAGCTGGTACTTATTAAACAAGCTTTTTTGCTGTTCGGCAGGTATTCCGGGGCCGTTATCTTTTACCTCAAAAATAAAGTGATGATCATCATCTAAAACAGTAATAACAATACTTGAACCTATCGGAGCAAACTTGATGGCATTGTTAATTAGGTTAGACAATATTTGGCGCATGCATTGCAAATCAGTATTAAGTACAACATCATTCACAGCAATATGAGGTATGATACTTATGTTTTTTGTTTGTGCATCAGGAATGAATCTGTTTACTTTTTTTGTAATCAAATCTCTGACATCTATGGGTTCTTTATGAATTTGAATGTCTACCCAATCGCTTCTGTCTATACTCAGAAATTTATTAATCATCTCCAAACTTTCTCTGCTGGTTTCAGTTATAAAGTTGGTGTATTGTAAGAATTCTTCCTCAGTTTTATAGTCTTTGTGACTTAGCAGCTGGCTAAGGAGATTTATTCTGCTTAACGGACTTTTTAAGTCATGCGCTACAAGCCTCATTAAATTGCTTTTTTCCTCGTCTAAAACTGATAACTGTTGATTTTTAAGATTCAGTAATTGTATGGTTTTGTATCTTTTCTTAAGAAAAACTGTAAGAATTACCACCAGCAGTAGTGCAAAGGCAAAGATGGTAGCCAATAGGATTTTTTCTAACCTTAAGCGTTCTACATCAGCATCCAGCTTCTTTAACTCATATGATTGTTGAATATCACTTACTTGAGCAGAAATACTTTCTTTATATAAAGAATCACGTAATTGAGTGTAGCGACTTAGACTTTGATATGCATCAGCAGTTTTACCTTCACTTTCGGCAATTGCAGCTAAAAGTTTGTAGGCGTCAAGCATCTCATTTCGTAAACCTATTTTTACTGCTATACTCAAACTGCTATCGGCATATGCTTTACCCTGTATGCTGTTATTAAAAGCAGTATAATAAGTAGCTTTAAGAATGTACCACTCAGTGTATTGTTTTTTATTAAATTTATTTGTGTTCAGTATTTCTGTTGCTTCTTTTATAAAACGAGTTGCACTGTCCTGCATTCCCTTTTTGATGTAAGTCTCAGCAATATTTCGAAGGTTAATGAAAATAAACTTCTGCTGGTTATATTTTTTGTTAATGTTTAATGCCTGAAAGAAATAGAGTAGAGCAGAGTCATATTGATTACGGGAAAAATAAACGTTGCCAATATTGTTTATAGTTGAAGCTGTTTCTTTCTCCATATTTTCCTGTTTCTTTATTCTTAACGAGCGGGAGAGGTGGTCAAGTGCTAATGCATAATTTTCCTGCAACTTATATACTATTCCAATGTTGTTGTGTGCTGATGCAATGGACTTGGGTTCTTGTCTCTTTTCGGAAATTTCGAGGTATTTGTAGTCCCAAAGAAGTGCGGTGTAATAGTTTCCCAAATCTTTGTTGTAAGTACCTTGCTGATTATAATAGTCACCAAGTCCTTTATCGTAACCAGCTTTTATACTTAGTTCTTCCGCCTTTTTACCAAAGTACATGGCACTGTCAAAATCGTTTTCTAAGTACTCTCTGAATAAGTCATTATACAAATCAGCTTGTTCAGTTATTTTCAAAGTACTTACTTCTTGGAAAGCTTCCAGCAAACTATCAAGTTTATTGGCTTGGGCACTGCAATTAATTACTGAAAGTGTAATACAGAGCAGAGCAAAGAATGGTAAAGGTCGTTTTGGCATAACATAAAGGTAATCAAAAGCAACTACGTGTCAATATCAAATATATTTTTTTGAAATACGGGCTAAAGCGATATCTGTTAAAAAGGTTACTTTTGCGGTAAAAGAAACAAAATGAAAACAGCCGAAATACACACCAATAAAGGTGTAATGAAAATTCAGTTTTATGAGCAGGATGCTCCTAATACTGTTGATAATTTTTGTAAATTAGCTAAAAGCGGATTCTATGATGGTGTCAAATTTCACCGTGTTATTCCTGACTTTGTTATTCAGGGTGGAGACCCTACAGGTACAGGAGCAGGTGGACCGGGTTACACCATAAAATGTGAGCTGAACGGAAACAACCAGCTTCATGATCGTGGAGTACTTTCCATGGCGCACCGCGGAAGAGACACCGGAGGTTCGCAGTTCTTTATTTGTCATAACCGTCATAACACACAACATCTTGACAGGAACCACACCTGCTTTGGCAAGGTGGTAGAAGGGCAGGAAATTATTGACCAAATTCATCAGGGAGACGTGATGGAAAAGGTAGTGATTATTGAAAATTAATCAATGGCCGGATTTGGGAAGTGGCTTGGCGGTGGGCTTGGCTGGGTTGTAGGCGGGCCAATTGGCGCACTATTGGGATATGCAATGGGTACTATATTTGATAGTGCCTCATTGCCTCCTGCTGATGCCAGACGGGCAATAGGTGCTGAAGAAACAGCTCAGGGCGATTTCAGTATAAGCTTGTTGGTATTGTGTGCGGCTGTAATGAAAGCTGATGGACGGGTAGTGAAAGGAGAACTGGAGTTTGTAAAAACATTTCTGGTTAAAAGTTTCGGAGAAGCACATGCTAAGGAAAGAGTGCTTTTGTTACGGGAATTGCTGCAGCAGGATTTTTCTTTAGCAGATGTTTGTTTGCAGATTAAGCAATACATGCCTCATGCTTCGCGACTGCAATTACTTCATTT
>JAGPCK010000090.1 GCA_018058135.1 Bacteroidia bacterium
CACATCCTGAATGTCAAAAATCACCCAATCCAGATCAGCTATTTGTTCAGCTTTCGGTTTTTTGTTGGCTCCGTATAACGATACCACAGGCAATCCTGTTCTGGCATCTTTACCGCTGGCCACATGCGCGCCCGCACTGTGGTCGCCCCGAAAACCGTGCTCAGGGGCAAAAATGCGCACAATTTTCACCTTCATACTGCGCAGCGTATCTACCAGGTGCGACTTGCCTACCATTGATGTTTGATTCACCACCAGGCCAACCTTTTTACCTTTCAACAACGGCAAATAGGCTGAGATTTGTTCAGCACCTGTAATTATAGCGGCATGGGTTGTTGCAGAACAAAACAGCACTAAAAACAGTATCGCTTGCGTATATTTGACCACTTTCATTTTCATATTTTGAATTTTGCTGCTTACATAGCCCAACGTTTGTCGGCCTACGGACAAAAAAGCTTTTCGAGGCTCATTGTTCGTATTGCCGTTGCAGGAGTAGCTTTAAGCGTTGCCGTTATGATTATCTCGCTGTCCATTGTTACCGGCTTTCAGCAGGAAATCAGGGACAAAATTACCGGCTTCGGGTCGCATATTCAAATTGCACACGTTGATTTAAACAATTCTTACGAAACGGCCCCCATTTACCGCTACCAGGCATTCAACAAAGATATCAAACAATTGTCGGGAGTTAAGCACATTCAGGGATTTGCTACCAAAGCCGGATTAATACGAACAGAGAACGACATTGAAGCCATTGTGCTCAAAGGCATAGGGCGTGATTTTAACTGGAGCTTTTTTAACGACAAACTTTCCCGCGGAAAAAGATTTGTGAGCAATGACACTTTGCCTAATAACGAAGTTATTATCTCCAAATACACTGCAGATAAATTACGTTTAGACACGGGCATGAGTTTGGTAATCTATTTTATTCAGGAGCCTGTGCGGGTGCGCAAATTTAAAATTGCAGGCATCTATGAAACCGGTTTGGAGGAGTTTGACAAACTTTACATGCTGTGCGATATAGGGCACATTCAAAAACTCAACGACTGGAGCAAAAGTATGGTGGGAGGATTTGAAATTCTGCTCGATAATTTTGACCACCTGGATGATAACACCCAACGAGTAAATGAACTTATCGGTTACCAATACGAAGCCAATTCCATACGGGAAATTAACCCCAATTTGTTTGAATGGCTTGAGCTGCTGGATGTAAATGTGGTAGTCATTATGGTGCTTATGTTTCTGGTATCTACCATCAACATGATAACGGCCATACTGATTCTTACCCTGGAACGCACCCAAATGATCGGCTTGTTTAAAGCATTTGGTTCCACCTCAGGCAGTGTTAGGAAAATATTTCTGATTATCTCAGGCAAGCTTATTCTACAGGGAATTTTCTGGGGTAATATTATTGGTGCCGGACTTTGCCTGCTTCAAAAACAATTTAGTTTAGTTAAACTCGATCAGGCCAGTTATTACATGAACAGCGTCCCGGTTAACTTTCAATGGAGCAACCTCCTGCTTATCAACCTGGGTACATTTATGCTCTGTTGTTGTGCCATGTTATTACCTCTTATATTGGTCAACCGCATCAGCCCCATTAAGTCCATCCGTTTCGAATAAACGGGTAAATGCCATGCAACCTTTTCCACTCAGCATTTGATTGGGATAAAGTATATATTCGTGGCGCTTTTAAAAAACACAAATGAACCTGAGAAAGTACACTTTAACCTTAATTACCATCGGATTAGGCCTGCTGTCGGCACTGGCACAAAGCGGAGAAATTCGTGGATTTGTTTACGATAAAACCACTGCTGAGCCTTTAGCCTTTACCACAGTTTACATTCAGGGAACCCAAAATGTGGCCATTACTGACCTAACCGGCTTTTTCACCCTGAGCAAAATAAAGCCCGGCAACTATGTACTGTTGGCTACCAGTTTAGGTTATGATACTTCTTCCTACAACTTTACTATTACAGATAAAAAGATTATCAACCACAGTTTCTATTTGCAAAAAGCCAGTGTACAATTAAAAGAGGTTAACATTTCAGCAGAAAAACAAAAGCAGCAGACACAAATAGAAATATCCAAAATAACCATCACACAACGTGACCTGAAACTTATTCCAACGGTTGGTGGTGAGCCCGATTTAATTCAGTACTTACAGGTACTTCCGGGAGTTGTGTTCAGTGGTGACCAAGGCGGACAACTTTACATTCGGGGCGGACCGCCCATTCAAAACAAAATGCTGATGGATGGTATGGTTATTTACAATCCGTTTCACTCCATTGGTTTGTTTTCGGTTTACGATGCAGATATCATTCGCAGTGCAGATGTGTATGCCGGTGGTTTTAATACGCAGTATGGCGGAAGAATTTCGGCTGTAGTTGATGTACAGACAAGAGAAGGAAATAAAGTAAAAACTTCGGGTAAGGTATCAGCCAACCCGTTTACAGCCAAGTTGCTGTTAGAAGGTCCGCTAAAAAAGTATGTAGAAGGCGAGGGAACATCATCGTACATTTTCTCTTACAAAAACTCCTACCTCGACCAAAGTTCGAAAATATTTTATTCCTATGCAGACACAAACGGACTGCCCTATAAGTTCTCTGATTTGTACGGAAAGATGTCCTTTGTTTCGCCAAATGGAAGTAAAACAAATCTGTTCGGGTTCAACTTTACCGATAATGTAAAATTTGCAACCACCAATTACGGATGGAAAGCCTTTGGTTTGGGAGCTAATTTCTCCATTATTCCTGAAGGTTCAAGCACACTTATCAATGCTGTAGTGGCCTATTCCAAATACGGCATGCAGCAAAAAGAATTTCTGGAGCTTGACCCACGCAAAAGTGATATCAGCGGATTTAATGCTTCATTGAACTTTACTTACTACATTGGTAAAGACGACATGAAATACGGAGTAGAACTGGAAGGCTTCAAAACTATTTTCTCCCTTCCCTCCAACAGCGGCCTCAATCCGGTGAGTGTTACTGAAAATACCACACAAATTTCATCTTACCTCAAATACAAAAAAACAGCAGGAAGATTCTTAATTGAACCCGGCATACGTTTCAGCTATTACGCCTCATTAGGAAACACGGCATTGGAACCACGCATAGGGATGAAGTGGAATGCCAGCAGTACTGTGCGCATTAAAGCAGCTGCAGGTTTGTACTCTCAAAATCTGGTAGCTGCAGTGAGTGACCGCGATGTGGTAAATCTGTTTTACGGCTTCCTCTCCACCCCTGATAACGTACCCAACACCTTTGACGGCAAATCAGTAAAAAATAAACTGCAATGGTCAAGACAAACTGTTGTTGGTGCTGAAGTAGAAATAGGCAAACATGGCCTGATGAACATAGAAGGATTCTGGAAATATTATCCGCAACTGGTAAATACTAACCGCGATAAGTTTTATGACGATATACCTGCCAATGCTGACAAGCCCGCTTATCAACGTACAGACTACATCATTGAAACCGGTAATGCTTACGGAGGTGATATCAGCTACCGTTGGGAGCATAAAAACCTTTACTTGTGGACAGTTTATTCCCTCACTTTTGTTGACCGTCAATATGAGAAACAGGAAAACGGAGTTACAGTGATGAAAACATATTTCCCCAGTTTTGACCGCAGGCACAACGTAAACATTGTAACCTCTTATACCTTTGGCAAAGACAAACGTTACACGGCCAACCTCAGATGGAACCTGGCCTCGGGCTTTCCCTTTACCCGTACACAGGGCTATTACCCACAAATTGGCATGGGAGGCGTTTCAGACGATTACACCAACCAAAACGGCACTTTGGGCATCTATTATGACGACATCAACAAAGGCCGCTTGCCTTACTACCACCGCTTAGACGCTTCGATTGAAAAACGCATCAATGTAAAAAAGGGTAAACTTGCAGTGATTGCCAGTGCCACCAATGTGTACAACCGAGACAACATCTTTTACTTTGAAAGAGTGACCAATAGACGCATCAATCAGCTACCTATTATGCCCAGTTTGGGGATAAATTACAGCTTTTAGCCCCGCCTGCCGTTTCTACTTTTGATAGAAAGTATTTTAACGGCACGTGTTCATGAGTTTAAAAAAGTATTGGATTATAGCGGCCCTGCTTGTGCAGTCGCTTTTTGTTGCAGCTCAGGTTACACAACTTCAGGATAACAACATTCGCTTTTACAATCGCGGGCTCGAGCTTTTCGACAAAGAAAAGTACGGTGCCGCACAAAAACAGTTCACCATTTTCCTGGAACATTGCAAAGACCCGCTACTGCAAATTAACACGGAATATTATATTGCCACCTGTGCGCTGGAGTTGCATAACCCGGATGCCATAAAACTGTTCAACAAGATTATTGAACAATATCCGGAGAGCCCCAAGGCCAAAGCATCGGCTTTTCAATTGGGAAGGTATTATTTCCGGCAGAAAGAGACAAGCAATGCGCTGGAACAAATGGAGCGCGTTGACACAGAGTACCTCACTCCTGAAGAATTATCGGAATACTATTTTATCATTGGCTACTGCCAGTTTAGAAAAGAAAACTACGATGCCGCCCGCAGAGCATTGGAACAAACTATTGAAACCAAAAACAAATACTATTTTCCGGCTAATTACTATTATGGTTACATCTGCTACCAAAGCGGGGATCTGGATAAAGCACTCAAACATTTTGAACGTGTAAGTACTTCGAAAATATACGGAGGAACAGTGCCTTTGTATATTACGCAGATTTATTATGCCAAGGGACAATACACCACCCTTATCCCCTATGCCGATACCATCACCAACAAAGACATTGTGAATGATGTGGCCCTTATTGTGGCCCAGTCGCATTATGAAACAGGCAACTTCGAAAAGGCTGAATCATTTTTTGAAAAATACAAGACATCAGGCAAACCCTTTAACCGGAATGAAACCTACCGCATGGCTTACTCGTACTATAAAAACAACAAGTACGAAAAGGCCTATCCAGAGTTTCAAAAAGCAGCTGAAGGCAACGATACACTGGCACAATATGCCTGTTTTAATCTGGCTGATTGTTACCTGCAACTGAACAAAAAACAAAATGCCCGTTTAGCTTTTGAAAAAGCCTACACGCTCGGATTCATTGAAGAAGTAAAATCAGACGCCCTTTACAATTTAGCGAAACTCTCTTACGAACTGGCCTTTCACCAGATTGCAGCCAAACAATTGGTAGAATACATTAACGAATACCCTGAGTCTAAAAACAACGAAGAAGCCAAACGTATTCTGAGTGAGTTGTTCCTCAACACTAAAAACTACAAGGAAGCTATTCCTATCTTGGAAAGCATAAAAATTAAAAACAATGACATCAAAACGGCTTACCAAAAAGTAACCTACTACCGGGCTGAAGAGCTTTACCTGAACAACGAATTTGAAGAAGCATCCAAGTTGTTCGACAAATCGGCCAACTACAACTTTGACAAAAAACTGTATTCCCTTTCCCATTTCTGGCAGGGTGAAATTTTGTTTAAAGAAGGAAAATACAAAGAGGCCGACAGCAAGTTTAACGTTTGCCTTAATTACTATACCAACGAAATAAAAGAGACCAAGTATTACCCGCTCACCTATTACAATCTGGGGTATTGCGATTTCAAACAGGAGAACTACGCAAGTGCCGCTGCACACTTCGAAAAATTCCGTCAACTGGAATCGTTTTTTGGCAAGCAACCGCAAATGTATTTAGACGGTTGTATGCGTGCAGCCGATTGTTATTTCAAACTAAAGAACTACGACAAAGCTTTGGCAGCATACGACTATGCCATTGAACGCAATGCCAACGGAAGTGATTATGCTTTGTTCCAGAAAGGCATGATTCAAGGGGTAATCAACCAACCCGAGGATAAGGTAAAAACACTTCGTCAGATACCAAATAAATTTCCACGTTCGGGTTACATCGATGATGCCTTATTTGAAATAGCCAACACCCGACTGCAACAGGAAGATTATCCAAGTGCCATTCGCGAGTTTGAATACATACTGAGTGAGTACCCCAACAGCATTTACTACCGCAGGGCAAGAATGAGTT
>JAGPCK010000043.1 GCA_018058135.1 Bacteroidia bacterium
GCACAACGCTGAAGAAGCTTTTACCCAATAAAACTGGCACATCTAAATATGCATTGTTAAGTTTAGATTCAATTGCCGGAGTAAATGGAGTAGCAGGAACAGTAGTTTTGCCACCTTTAGTAGAATAGAGTGCTTCAGCTTGAACAAAAAAACCAAGTACCTTAGCCCTTACCCATAGTCCGCCAACTGGACCAACACGCATATCGGAGGTTATGCCGGTAGTTTTTGGATCAAGTTTGTTGAGGTTAAGTCCACCTTTTAAACCAAATGCAGCACCTGCCTGCGCTTGAACGTTGTTGATAGCAAACAAAGAAACGATGGCCGTGAATAGAATTACTTTTTTCATATTATTTTATTTTTACAATTTTAACTGGAGTTGCGTGGTCAAAGTTGAGGAAATAAATTCCATCAGGCAAATCTCCGATGAATAAATTTTCTTCCGGCTGGCTCACAGTAATTGTTTTGACTGTTTTACCCGTAACATCGGTAAGTGTAAGAAACTTGTTTTCAGGGTTAACGGCTTTAATACGGATGTAATTTTTTGCCGGGTTAGGGAATACCGATAGTTGGCTTGCCTCAGGTTGGTTAATACCTACGTGCCATAAAGCGATATCAATATTGTACGCATTACCAGTGCATCCGCTTTGATTGGTTTCAGTTACAGATACATTGCCTACACCTGCATTTCCCCACTGCACTGTAATGGCATTGCTGGTACCACCTGAGATCTGATTTCCGCCAACAATTTGCCACAGGTAAGTAGAGCCCGGGGTAAATGAAACGGAATACGAAGATGTGGCATTGCGGTTAGAATTTACCGGACCGAGTATGCTGTTGATATTTGGTTTGGTTCCTACGGTAATGTTTACACTGCCTACATCAGAGTTGCAGCCTGAAATAGCTGCAGTGACATTGTAGGTTCCTGTGTTGGCCAAACTGATGCCCGATACTAAAGGATTTTGATCGTAGGATAAAAAACCGTTAGGGCCGGTCCACGAATAACCTGCTCCCGTTATGGAGGTTGCGTTAAGTTGCAAATCGGCACCGTCACAGGCAGCACCAGTTTTGCTGGCTATTGGTGTAGTTGGTTTTGGGTTAACAACTACTGGAATATTTACTGTAGATGAGTAACAATTGTTCACCTTCACTTTTACAGAATAGGTACCTTCATTAGTAGATGAGGCATTCGAAATACTAGGATTTTGAAGTGTTGAAGTATAACTGTTAGGGCCGGTCCATTCATAAAAAGCATTCGGAATGGCAGAGGCATTCAGATTAACTGTCCGTCCTTGGCAAACCGGACTGTTGTTGCTTACATTGGGTACTGAAGGTATAGGGTTAACAGTAACTTTTACAGTGCCCGCAGGTGATGTGCCGCAATTGGCAATAGTGGCGGTTACAGTATAGTCTCCTGAACTAGCAGTACTGGTGTTAGGTATAACAGGGTTTTGTAGAGAAGAGGTAAAGTTATTTGGTCCGCTCCAGCTATACGTAGCTCCGGTAATAGTGGATGCCTGCAGGTTTAGTGAGCTGCCTGCACACAACGGGTCATTGCTGCTTACTGAAGGTGCAGAAGGGCCGGGGTTGTAGGCAACTGTTGTGGTTCCTGCGCTTGAGGTACCACATCCGGATACGGTAGCCGTTACGCTGTAATTTCCTGCTGATACAGCAGCAAAATTAGGAATTACAGGGTTTTGGTCGGTTGAGGTAAAACTGTTGGGCCCCGTCCAATTATAAGTCGCTCCTGTAATGGTTGATGCCGTAAGTGAAAGTGTTTTTCCGTCACAGATGGGTCCGTTATTTCCGGCAGTTGGTGCATTTGGTAAAGAAGTAATGGTAACTACAGTACTGGCTGCAGAAGAGGTGCCGCAACCAGGTACGGTAACCGTGCAGGAATAGGTTCCTGCAGCTCCAGATGTTACTCCGTTTATGGTGGGACTTTGTGTAGAAGAAGAAAAGCTATTTGGCCCTGTCCATGTATAAGTTGCATTGGTAGAATTGGTGGCAGTAAGTTGCAGGTTTTGACCTGCACACAAAGGGCCGTTATTGGATACAGATGGAGCAGCAGGTTGTGAACCTATACTCATAGTTGTTGAGCCGGCTTGTGATTTGCATCCGCCTACAATTACTTTTACGGTATATGATCCGGCATTTGCATTGCTTACGTTGGTGATTACGGGGTTTTGAACTGTTGAAGAAAAACTGTTCGGCCCTGTCCATTCATAAGAAGCATTGGTTAGAGATGGAGTTGACAGTTGTAAATCCTGCCCCAGACAAAGCGGGCCATTATTACTGGCTGTTGGTGTTGCAGGAATGTTGTTTACAGTAGCCGATAATGAACCAGATTGCGAGGTGCATCCATTAACGGTAACTGTTAAGCCATACGTGCCTGAGTTGGATGAATTGACATTTCTCAAAACGGTGTCTTTGGTAGTTCCATTAAAGTTAGACGGACCGCTCCAGGCATACGTGGCACCTGAAATTGCCGGTCCTGAAAGTATTAACGAATCTCCAGCACAAACAGGGGCGTTGGAAGTGATAGTAGGTGCAGACGGTGTAGCAAAAAGAGATGTTGTGGCAGTATCGTAGCAATTCCTTATCCAACCGAGCATACCAGCCACCATTTGAACGGTGTAGTTTCCTGCTGAGGTGTAGTTTCTGGATGGATTAACTGCGTAGTTAGCTCCGTTCCCAAAATTCCAATAGTAAGCATTTTGTGGAATGTTAAAGTATACCCATCTGTTGTAAAATTTACTATTCAACAGTGCTGATGATGTATTGGTAAAGTTGATGGTGCCGTTGTTGGAAACACAATTACTGGATACAGTAAATCCGGCAGTGATGGAATATTCTACATACGGCAAAAAGATAAAATCAGCATCAAAAGTTACACTGCTCACATTAACGTTGTATGACCTTATCCAATTGGTGCCAAATCTCACAGAGGAAAGCCACTCAGCTTTGCCGTTTCCACCTCCGGTGGCACTCCAGTTGTTGGCTACAATGGAAACTCCGGTGGTGCTGGTATTTTCAATGGTGATTACATAAGGGCTGGAGGTTGTGTATGGTGAGGTAAAAAAAGCTGTTCTCTTTAGCACACTCAACATTCCGCCACCAAAACTGGAGTCAACGGCAACGGTTACAGTTCTTACAGGTGAGCCGGTGGGCATAGAGTCGGCACCCGCATTATACAAATTACAGGTAACGCTGATTGGGCCTGTATAATTGGTGGGTGCTACCCAAGCGAAAAAATCAAAACCTGATACGGTAACTGCCTGAGGAGCTGGATACCATTGAGCAAATCCGTTGCCGTTGTTGGTTGAATTGACAACGTTAATGCCTTGAAACTGGGTGGTTTTATTGTAGGGGTAATAAACCGTATCTTTACCACACTGTGTAGTTAACTGCTGTGCCCCGCTACCAGGTTGTAAATCATTAACAATGGTCCTTCCGGCCACCGAAAGTTGATTTTGTGCCTTTACAACAAAGTAGTTGAACTGGAGAAGAGCGATAAGAAACACCAGTTGTAGAATATTTTTGCTCATAATGTTTTGATTTTAGGTTATCAAATATAATAAAAATCAGTAAAAACAAAAGCAGGAATAATTAGATGTTAGCCTAAATTTGGCTTGATTTTAGAAGGAAAGCAGTCCGTTTATGAAAGCTATAAAGCAATACGTATTACAAGCAGTTTTTACGCTGGCCATCACTCTGGCAGGTAGTTTTGCTGCCTCAGCACAAGTCACTGTGCAACCGGGGTCACAGGTATTTATTCAGGATACCATCATTGAATTTGGTATTATCAGCATGCAAGATTCGTTGGTAAAAACCGTTTCTTTTAAAAATACAGGTAAAGTTGACTTTCAATGGATAGATGCTGTTTCTGAATGTGGTTGTGCTACCATTATTTTGCCAAAGAAGCCTGTAAAGCCGGGTAGAAAAGGGGAGTTTCAGATTGTGTTTAAAAGTCCATATATTGGCACCATAGAAAAGAAAATAACCATGGTGAGTACAGCAGGTATTCATTACCTCACTTATCATGCGTATGTAAAAGAATAAAAAATATGATGAAAAAAGTATTGGCAGTTTTTCTATTTACCACTTTATTAACGGCTGTTAAAGCGCAGGATGTAAATAATGGGGGCAAAACATATTACTACTATGATGAACTCACTAAGAAAAAAGTGAAAGAGATATTTCACTTTGTAGAGTTGATTCAGATTACGCCCGACAAAAAAAATCCCGGCAGTTATGTTGATACACTCATTCGTGTAAAACACGGCCCATATACGGCCTACCATGAAAACGGATTGCTGATGAAATCAGGCTACTTCAGAGATGGTCAGATGGATAGTGTGTGGATATTCTATAACATCAAAGGAACAGAAACTAACAGAGAGTTATATAGACACGGAAAATTGGTGAAATGAAAAAACTATTGCTGATACTGAGTGTGTTTTTTGCTGTGACTTGTGCTTTTGCTCAGGAAAAACCTCCTGTGGTAAAAAAGAAAAAAACACCGAAAAATACCCGCATACAAGAGGTACCCTCAGAAAAAAATACGTTAACACAAAAAGCAGACTCTGCTTCAAAACTGGTTAAACGCCAACGTGGAGATATATTAGCGGGCGACAGTATTTTAATTTTGGCTCCTGCTGATGGGAAAGAGTTTTCCAGTATAGAATTGTACACTAAAAGCAGGTTTGTTGATGTACCCCTTAAATGGGACTCTGTTACTGGTGAAGGTTTTTACGAATATTACTTTACCGTGGGTGACTTTGATGCGAAACCCTTGTCTATTGATTATAGCAATACCTATGTGAAAATTATTTCTATAAAATCATTTCGGGATAAGGAAAATAATCTGGTGTCGGTTTTCTTTTGCAGGGGTAAAAAAGAGCATCAGGTACTTTGGCTCATGTTCGAAAAGGCTGTATTGTCGGGCGAAGTGGAGGTGCCTCGTCCGCAATGACCAATGATGAAATAGCCGATGTGCTTAAAATGTATGCGCAGTTGTATGAGCTGCACGGTGGTAATCCATTCAAAATAAAATCATACAATTCTGCTGTATTTCGTATTGATAAATACCCCGTTCTGCTATCAGGGAAAAACGAGGAAGAACTAGCGCAGCTGGATGGCATAGGCAAGAGTCTGGCTGAGAAAATAGCACAGATTGATGAACAGGGAACTTTTACAGATTTAGAAGACCTTATCAGTGAAACGCCCGAAGGTGTTTTTCAGATGTTACGCATTAAAGGGCTTGGTCCTAAAAAGATACAAGTTATTTGGAAAGAACTGGGCATTGAATCAGTGGGCGAGTTGTTGTATGCCTGCCATGAAAACCGTTTGGCACAGGCAAAAGGCTTCGGACAAAAAACACAGGAGAGCGTAGTTAAAAGCATTGAGTTTGCCGCTGCAAGTGCGGGCAAATTTCATTATGCTGCTGTGGAAGAATTGGCTCAAGTATTACTAAAATCTTTGCAGCAGTTACCTTTTGTGCTATCGGCTGCTTTAACCGGAGAGGTAAGACGCAAATCAGAAATTATCAACGTAGTGGAATTTGTTTTGGCTGTGGCCGATTCAACAGATGCAATACAAAAATTATCTGCTTGTGATCTGTTTCATGAAGTGGCTGTTGATAGGAATATATTCAAGGCAAAATGGAATGATGTTCCGGTAAAAATTCACTTAACCTCAGAACAGGAATATTTTTATCAGCTTTGGCAAACTACCGGAGTTGAAGCGCACAAAGCACAACTTAATGTATCTGTAAAAAACTACAGCAGTGAAGAAGAAATATACAACAGCCATCAGCTGGATTATATAGTTCCCGAATTGAGGGAGGGAACAAAAGAAATTGAATTGGCTAAAAGTCACAGCTTGCCCCGCTTAGTTGAGGTAAGTGATTTAAAAGGGACTTTACACAACCATAGCACTTACTCTGACGGTTCCAATACCCTGGAGCAAATGGCACTCGAGTGTATTAAACGCGGCTATGAGTACTTAGGTATATGCGACCACTCCAAAAGTGCACAGTATGCAGGCGGATTAAAGGAGGATCGAATTATCGCACAACACAATGAGATTGATGTGCTCAATAAAAAACTTGGTCCCTTCAAAATATTTAAAGGCATTGAGTCAGATATCTTAAATGACGGCTCACTGGATTATACTTCAGATGTGTTAAGTAGTTTTGATTTTGTAGTGGCCTCTGTGCACTCCAACCTCAAAATGAATGAGGAGAAGGCTATGGGTCGCCTGCTAAAGGCCATTGAAAATCCCTATACCACTATACTGGGGCATCCAACAGGCAGGTTGTTACTTATTCGTGAAGGTTATCCCGTTGACCACAAAAAGATGATTGATGCCTGTGCAGCTAACGGGGTTATTATAGAACTGAATGCACACCCGTATCGGCTGGATATGGACTGGCGCTGGATAAGTTATGCATTGGATAAAGGGGTGAAAATTTCCATCAACCCTGATGCTCACAACACCGCAGGATTCAGCGATATGTACTATGGCGTATGTGTGGCCCGCAAAGGATTCTTAACAGCCGATATGTGTTTTAACGCGCTCAATCAAAACGAAATTTCTGCTTACTTTGCACAGCGAAAAGCAGGTAAATGAAGATTCTTGTTATACGTTTCAGTTCCATCGGAGATATAGTGCTTACCTCACCGGTAGTGCGTTGTATTAAAAAGCAACTACCACATGCCGAGGTTCATTTTCTCACCAAACCCCAGTTTAAAGCGGTAGTGGAACATAATCCATACATTGATAAAATACATTACCTCGGTGACTCCATTGCCGAAACCATTGCACAGTTAAGAGCAGAAAACTTTGATTACCTCATTGACCTGCACAATAATCTGCGCTCACTGAGAATAAAACTTGCCTTAAGTGGTGTAAAATCCTTCAGCTTTGATAAACTGAATTTTCAGAAATGGTTGCTCGTTAACATGCACCTTAACCGTATGCCTGAGGTTCATATTGTTGACCGTTACCTCCATACCGTTCAATCATTGGGTGTAAAAAACGATGGGGCCGGACTGGATTATTTTATACCTGAAAAAGTGGCTCAGCAAACGAAACCCTTTTTGCCCGATAGACCTTTTGTTGCTTTTGTGATAGGAGCCACCCACGCCACTAAACGTTTACCTAAAGAAAAGATAGCTTCCATCTGCCGGCAGATTACAACGCAGGTGGTTTTACTCGGAGGTAAAACAGAACAGGAAGACGGAGCGTGGATAGCAGCTCAGGCCGGCAATCATGTAGTGAATAGGTGTGGCCACCTCACTTTACATCAATCTGCTTATGCAGTGAAAAAATCTGACTGGGTCATTACGCACGATACCGGCCTTATGCACATAGCAGCGGCTTTCAAAAAGCCCATCGTTTCAGTATGGGGAAATACCGTTCCCGAGTTGGGCATGTATCCGTATTTTGGTGACGATAAGGTAAATCAGCTGATGGCTGAAGTGAAGGGATTGTACTGCCGGCCCTGCTCCAAAATAGGTTATGCGCAATGTCCTAAAGGGCATTTCAACTGCATGAATCAGCAGGATGAAGGGCAAATCAGCTCCTTCAGGGGTTAATAATCCTTGTCAAACTGTCAGCATTCCCTCTTTTGGCTTCGTTTTTGGCTACTTTTGCCCGAAATGTTTTGGAAGAAAAAAGATATGAACGAGCAAGACGTAAAAAACGAACAACAGCAACAGAATGACGTATCTGGGAGTGATAACCTGAACAACGGTCAACAGCCCCATAACACTGAAGAAGTGTCAGCCGTAAATGATTCAACTGAAAATAATGCAGATGATTCAGCAGAGACTTCCCCGACCCCCGAAGAGTTAATGAAGCAGGAAATTGACCAGCTAAATGATAAGTATATTCGCCTTTTTGCTGAGTTCGACAACTACAAACGCAGAACAGCCAAAGAACGACTGGATTTAATGGGTTCAGCCAATAAAGAAACAGTGGTTTCCATGTTACCGGTTCTTGATGATTTTGAGCGTGCATTTAAAGCATTTGAAAATGCCAATGACGTTACCGCTTTGAAGGAAGGAGTAGAACTTATTTTTACCAAGTTCAAAAACATTATGGTATCAAAAGGAGTGAAGCCGATTGAATCGATTGGTCAACCTTTCAACATTGATTTTCATGAGGCCATTACCAATATTCCTGCACCATCAGAGGAATTAAAGGGTAAGGTGATTGATGAAGTAGAAAAAGGATATTTTCTCAATGATAAAGTAGTTCGCTTTGCCAAAGTAGTAGTAGGCGAATAATCAAAACGAAACAATGGCAAAAAGAGATTTTTACGAAATATTAGGTGTAAGTAAGGGCGCATCAGAGGCGGATATTAAAAAAGCATACCGCCAGATGGCCATCAAGTTTCACCCGGATAAAAACCCCGGCAATAAAGAAGCAGAAGAAAAGTTCAAAGAAGCTGCTGAAGCCTACGAAGTTTTAAGTGACGCAGATAAGCGCAGAAAGTACGACCAGTTTGGCCATGCCGGAATGGGTAATGGCGGCTATGGTAGTGGTGGAATGAACATGGATGATATATTCAGCCAGTTCGGAGATGTGTTTGGAGAAGGTAGTCCGTTTGAAGGATTTTTTGGTGGCGGAGGCGGAAGAGGAGGTCGCAGAGCCAACATCGGAACCAACATACGCGTGCGTGTAAAACTCACTATTCAGGAGATAGCTCAGGGCGTTAATAAAAAAATAAAATACAACCGTTTAGTTTTGGCTGACGGGGTAAAATTCAAAACCTGTACTACGTGTAACGGAGCAGGTCAGGTACGCAGGGTAACCAATACCTTCCTCGGTCAAATGGCTACCACATCACCTTGCCCTGCCTGTGGCGGAGCCGGTAAAAGTATTGAATCAAAACCATCGGGTGTTGACAACAACGGACTAGTGAGCAAAGAAGAGTTGGTGGAGATAAACATTCCGGCAGGTGTGGCAGAAGGCATGCAACTTTCAGTAAGCAGCAAAGGAAATGTAGGTCCGGGTGGCGGACCGGCAGGTGATTTGATTGTGCTGGTAGAAGAGATAGAAGATGAAAACCTGAAACGTGACGGGAACAATGTGGTGTACGAGCATTTTATCAGTTTCCCCGAAGCCGCTTTAGGCACCCAGATAGAAGTGCCGACAGTAGATGGTAAGGTGAAAATTAAAATTGATGCAGGTACGCAAGCCGGGAAAATACTTCGTTTAAAAGGTAAGGGTTTACCAAGTGTGAACGGATATGGCAGAGGAGATCAACTAGTACAAATAAGTGTGTGGACTCCTAAGAAACTTTCTTCAGAAGAGAAACAGATATTGGAGAAGATGATGAAGTCAGAAAACTTTCATCCTAAACCCACCCATGCCGATAAAGGATTCTTCGACAGAATGCGTGAATTCTTTCACGGTTAAGTAAAATGGAATAAAAAATATGTAAAGCCCGATTATTTCGGGCTTTTTTCATTTATCAGCATGGCTTCTTTCATCCACTGCAGGATGGATTCCACCAGTGCATTGTCAGCCGAGTAAAGTTTAACGTGGCGCATGCCTTTACCTGTTCCTTCCAACAACTCTTTTTCATCAGTAAGTCCGGTGCCGTTAAAAAAGCCCAGATTCATGTACACCGTAGTGGAGTAGGTATATATAAACGCCAGATTTCCTTTGTAAATAAAGGTAAGGTTATTCCATTTGATGGCCTCTTTGATATCAGGACTCAACGCCAAAATCTGTTCCCGGTAAAAGAGTGTGATAAGTCTTTTCTCCTGCGGGAGATTCATCAGGAACTGTTCTACTTTTTTGTCCATTATTTAATCAAAGATAAACCTTCTAAAGCAGATTTATCTTCAGGTGACATGAGCAGTACTTTATTGAACAGTAATTTGGCTTCGCGAAGCTTGCCCAGTTGGAAATTGGTCCAGGCATACATCAATGTATTGTCGTAATCAAAGGGATACAGGTTCGCTACTTTTTCAAAATAGCGGAAAGCATTTTTGTAGTCTTTTTTGTTGTAATGGATAAGTCCCATGCGGTAATTGACCACACTGTTTTGGGGGTCGATACCTAATATTTTTACATACTGGTCAATTACTTTATCCCACATTCCTAAAGCTGAAGCAGGATTGACATAGCCCAACTTGGCCTCAATAGAATAAGGCATTTGAGCTGTTGCTTTGGTGTAATAATTCATTGACTCATTGTAAGAACCGGCCATATAGTTCAGCCAACCCAATCGCAGGTTGAGTTCGTAATTTCCTTCACCGTATACTTCTTTAAGCGTTGTAATGGCTCCCTTATAATCGGCTACTTTTTCCAATTGGTAACTTTTGGTAAATGCCTCAGTTATTTTATCTTTTTGTGCAAAGGCATTAAATGTGAGTGCGAACATCAGAGTGGTGATGAAGAATATTTTATTCATGGTATTTAGGGTTTGTATCTTAATCCGATAATTAAGGAATAGTATTGAAAATTTTGAAGCTTGAAAAATTCTTCTCGTTGTTCGGTAACCGCAATTCCGTATATTTCTTTGTTAGGGGTTAGCGGGTAATTATATTGGAGTGAGTATTTGTTTTTAACAAGGTCAACGGAATTGTTAATCAGAAAACCGTTGGCTTCACTAAAATTTCTGGCTCCCCCGTTCATGGTTGAAATTTGAAGAGTAGATTTATTTTTAAACGAATACCCCATGTTAGCAGCTACAAATAAACGGGAAGACTGCGCTTCAATATTAAGATAAGTCGGGGTGCAGGTAATCCATGCTGTTTGTTTTTTGATTGGGAACCAGGTGACAGAGATATTGCTCTGGTGCTGGTAACGATTAAAAAAATCGGAATAATTATATCCTACAGCTAAAATAAACCGGGAGAGTTGTTTCTCTACACTTATGTTTCCGAGTGTATATAGGTCTTTGTTGTAGGGAGCTGCATTAAGCTGAATCAGATGAATTGCAGGATTTATGTACCAGCCTTTTTTTAGAGGTAATCGGGCCTTTAGGTAATATTGGTATTGGGTGTAGTTGCCCCAATGTGTTTCTTGTTGTAAGTAAGTTAACCCATGAAAGAGTGTGAACGCATTTTTTACCCGGTGATTCACACCGGCAAAGCCGTAATGCATATTGTTCGCAAGACTCTGGTTACTGCTTATTTTTATTCCGGCTTCAGTTGTTACCGAATAGATTACGGGAATTTTAAAATTGAGCTTAATTTTCTTTGAAAGTTTCAGGGCTTCTTCTGTTCTGCCGCTATAGGTATAGCACCAGTAAAGGTATTCATTTGCGGTTGTTTCGAATGGGTTCATCTGTTGCGCCCTTTCAAAATGAATGGTGGCTCTGCGGTATTGTTCCAATTCATAGTAAGCAACACCACCTCTTAACCTCAGGTAATAAAAATCAATGTTCTGGTTTAGCATATCTTCAGTATACTCTGCTAAAGCTTTCCAGTTTTGTTCTAAATATAGACTGTAGGATTGTGCATCAATCTGTTCAGTTGTTAGTGTATCTGTTTGAGCTGATGATTTTAATAGAACTGAAATACAACACATCATTAACACGATTTTTATCCTACCCATTGTGCATTTTTTGTTTTGCCTTTTTCTTTAATTACAAGATGTTGAAGTTTATTATCACTCAATAGGAGTTCAAACTCGAGTTGTCTTTTAACAAAACTACCCGTGCGTATGGTGACTGAAGAATGCAATTCTATAAACGAAGGGTGAGTAGGGTCGTCAATAGCCGTAAATGTTGATTTGTATTCGCTTTTGAGGAATACATAAAAAGGAGCACATATATCCTGTATAAATTTTAATCCCCCTGAGTACAAACCCTGAATGGGTAAGGTGTCTTTTACTTCAGTATGCTCATAATACCCCAGCAATATTTTATGCGCAGCGAGGTAAAAATAATACAGCACTGAGTTGCGGTCTCCTTCAAAATCGGTGAAATAGTGCAGGGTTTCATTGTTTACCAACCAAGCCGTAGATTTAGAGTGGTGACAATAGAGGTAAGCATTGTTCCAGGCATCAACACCGGCTTCCCATTTAAGCAGTATTTTGTTCTTTGAAGCATCCGTTGTTTCTATATGAAATATTTCTCCCGGTACAAAATTGAAAGCATCTTTAAGCAGCCTGTTAGTCACTACCCGAGAGATAAGTTCATTCTCCTGAGGGTGCGTAAAGGAATGAAAAATGTTTTTATCCGCATGGTGACTGATGTAGTAGCTGATAGGATGCAGTAGTGTTTTGGAACCTATGTAAGGTGTTGATTGCAATTGAAAATGTATGTGAGGCTCAGGCGAGCGGCCTGAGTTGCCACAAGTAGCCAGCAGTTCTCCCTTTTTTACATAGTCACCTGCTTTTACTTTAAAAGATCCTTCTTTTAAATGACTGAGCTTACTGTAGAGTAACTCGCTATGTTTAATGATGATGGTATTTCCCCAGTTGCGTTCCAGATTAACGTTGCCTATGGCATTGTCTTCAATGCCGTCTAAGGCTTCAACAATGTAACCGGCTGCAGGCGCCAACACAGGTAAATTGTAGCAATAAAAATCTGTAACATCAGTGCCGGGTAACCTGAATGTGCGGCTGTTGTCATCCGTTACCACAAAGTCCCAGGCATATTTCCAGTCTTCTTTGTGGGTGAGTTTTCCCTCATGTGCCTGAGATACGCTCCACTTTCCATAAAAAGGTAATTGGATATGAAAGTAGGTGTCATGCTGAAAACGTTCTTTCTGATTAAGGTGTTTGTAGAGGTTTTTTTCCGGAGAATAATTTTGCTGATACACTAGCTCAGGCTGGCTGCCTGCATTACGTAAACGCAGGGTGAACATAAGCAGCATCACCATCAGTGTGAAGGGAAGGGAATACATGGGTAACTGATACACAGCCAGCAATCCGCCAATGGCATTTATAAGTAATACAATAAGCGGAGTGGATATAATGACTAGTAAAAAAGAGCGTGTAGAGGGAATAAGAAAAAAGCCTCCAATGGCAATAGCCGAGAGGATAAAATTAAAGCCGATGTAACTGTATTCAACTTCCGCCATGTTGCCTTGCAGAAAATAGTAAAACAGGTACCCGGTCATAAAACCCACAAGGGAAAGTAAAAACGCAATGCGTGAATGCAACAATAATCCGATGGCAATAAGCACCCCTGCAATAATGTTGTACTGAAAATAAATAGCTCCGAGTGATTTGAAATAGACTTCAACAAAAGAGGGGAGTTTAATCTGTTCAATGGTGTTGTAAAGGTTCACCATCTGTTCTCCGCCATAGTGCCATATTTCGTTGATGGTATAAATGCCCCTGTCACTTAATCCTATTGCCGAGTAAGTACGTGTGCTCAGTAAGACCAACCACACACCGGCAATAAAAGGTAAACTTAGAAACGGGGTATTGGATTTAAGGGTAATATTAGCCAGCCAAACGCTCACCAGTAAAGTAAACACCGCAGCTAAAACAAGCACCACAAAAAACTGCAGATTAAAATTGTAATACACCCCCAAGGCAAGTCCCACCATAAGGCTATTGTAGGTGTAAGTACCGCTGATGATGTAGCTGTAATTAAAGCGTAACCATCGTGCTGCAAGAACAGAGGACAGTAAAGCAATTAGTCCGCTGGTTCCGGTGTAAGGGTCAACAAAAGAGGCCAGCAAAAGCAAAACTGCCAGCCAACGGTTGTTGGAAAAAAACATCTGAGCATAGCTATTTATAACAGCTTGCGCGGTTGTTTTAAGGTTATGCTTGTTTATAAGGTCCAAAATAATCAGGTCGTTTACAATTTAAACGATTGCAAATATTCGGGAATTTTTTCTTCACGGTCAATACTTTCCAGCGTTTCTCTTTTTCTGATTAAATGAGTTTTCTCGTTCATATCAATCATTACAATCGCGGGGCGAAGGGAAATGAATTGCATCCATTGGGTCATGTTGTATGCACCTACGGTATGAACCACCACATTATCATCACGCTTAAGTGGCGGGAGGGTAACGTGTTCACGCACCACGTCAATGTTCATGCAAAGTGGTCCGTAAAGCACCGCATCTTCGGTGTACTGACTGAACTCTTGAGCCGGGCTTATTTTGTGGTCGTACCAGAAGGAGGTAAACATTACGTTTACTCCAAAGTCCATGATGGTGGCGCGCCTACCGTCAGACAGGCGTTTGTTTGACAATACAGTTCCAAGCAGGTAACCTGCATCATCAATTAACGCTCTACCGGTTTCCAGAATGAGCATAGGTAAATCATCTTCTACAAAACCTGCATTGAGTATTGCCGTGCATATGGCCTCAGCAAATTGGTCAAAAGAAGGGGAGGCATCAATACCCTGAAGATAAGAACCCTTGAGGGTATTCTTAGAGGCAAAGCCTCCGCCCATGTCAATGTAGGAGATGTTCTTCTTGAATTTCTTTTTAATCCCCAGCGCCAGATCACACATTTTAGAGGCCGCAATGGCATAAGCACTCGGAGCCAGCATAAAGGTCCCGATGTGGCAGTGAAGCCCCATCAGGTCCATAGTATCGGTCAGGATGATTTTATTGATGGCATCCCAGGCACTTCCGTTTTCATAATTGAACCCGAACCTGTCCCACATAGGGTAAACACCTGTGTCCATATTTACCCGAATAGCAACCTTGGGGCGTTTTTTCATTTCCACCGCCAGTTCCTTTATCAAATACAGTTCATCTAAGTGGTCAATGTGAATGGGAGATTGATTGTTAATGGCTGTTCGTAATTCTTCCTCAGTTTTATCGGGCCCGTTGAAAATGATTTTATTTCCGGGTACTCCGTTGCCTATTGCTTTGGCATATTCAAATCCTGATACCACCTCAGCCCATGAACCCTCTTGATGGAATACGTTGCAAACGGCATTTACGTAGTTGGTTTTGTAACTCCAGGCAAACTGTACCTTGGGATATCTTGTTTTAAAGGCGCGGTTCGCATCTTTATAAGTTTCACGAATGGTTTTTTCAGAGATAACAAACAACGGGGAACCATATTCTTTGATCATCTCTTTTACAGATACTCCGTCAATGTGTGTTACTGGAGCATATTCTGTGCGTGTACCAAATTTATTCATCACCCCGGTGTTCAAACGCTGAATTACCGGCCGCTCATATTGTACTTTTTTCATGCTGATGTGTTTAGATTAGTTAAAGTTTAAAAGGTTTACAATTCACCCAGAGTAGATATTTTTTCAAACTCCTCCAGTTCCACTATCATGTCGTAAGAATAGCGGATAAACATTTTCCCGATATCGTATTTTTCCCAAGGAGTTACTTTTTCGCCCAATGCCAATTTTACTAAAGCTTCAGGATGGTTTTGGCCGCAGCCAACAGCCAGATATACCCAAGCCGGGAAACGTGGGTTAATTTCGATAAGGTAATATTCTTCCTCCTGTGTTTTTATCATCTCCATCTCCATCCCTCCACGCCATTTGGAACCTTTGATTACCTTTTCGGTAGCTTCAATAAGCTTTTTGTCTTCTAATGATATTCCTGCCCAGGCTTTTCCTTTATCGGTGATGTATTGTTTGCGCATAGGTACTGCACCAACAGTATTCCCTTCTCCGTCTCCAATGGCAGTGACGTTAACCTCAGAGCCGTATACAAACTCTTGTATGATAATGGGTAATCCCCACTTCGTACTTATTTTGTTGAAGTGACTTACCACCTGTTCAGGTGTATAGGCAATGGAAGCATCGTAAAACTTTCCTTTCACTACCACAGGATAGCTGAACTCATTGCGTAAAGCAGGCACTTCATTCAAACTGAATATCATTTTACTCTTAGGGACTTTGATGCCGTATCGGTCGCCAAACTCATTGAGGTTAGATTTATGTCTTTCTTCAAATTGTTCCAGAGTTGGCAAAAACATACGGATTCCCATCTCGTCTTCCAATCGTTTGGTTAGTTTGATGAAGTTGAATAACTCCGCATCAAAGTTGGGAATAAGTACATCGATTTTTTCCTGTGTATGGATGTAACCCAGTCGGGTAATCAAACTGTCAATACCAGCTGAAGGGAAGGGAATCTGATATGTTTTATCCACCAGATTGTGCATGTAAATACCCGGCTCCAGTGTTTCGTATGATAAGCCGATGATGCGCACATCAAATTCTTTGCTCTCTTTAAGAGCGCGTATAACCGGCACTCCAGGGCCGGGACTGTCAATGGCATTTAAGCCGGTAACAGCTACGTTAATCCTGCGCCTGGTTGTCATCGGCTTCTACCAATTGAAGTTTAGTAAGCATGTTCACAAAGTCATAATAATCTTTCTCAAACGTAACCTCATCGGTCATGTAATGTTGGAGTATATGCTTCTTTACCTGTTCAGCATCTTTGTCCTCTTTAAGCAGCCTGATAATTTCCAATCCAATGGGGTTGGTAGAAAAGGAGTCGCCTGTAGTAGGATTAAATACAAATCCGGAATCACTCAGAGCTATGTTGCGTTTAATTTTCATACATGTAAGGATTAAACTTTTTTACGATACAAATTTGTCTGTTTGAACAGGTGGTTTTGTTATAGTTTGAAGTAGAAATGTTATAAAATTTCGAAAGCACAATAAAGAGAAAAATGTGTTTTGTTTAGAAAATCAGTTGTTTATGATTTTACTGAGCGGGGTGCGCTGCTTATGTGTGCTGCTTTTATATTCAGTTACAGACATGCCGGTAATTTGCTTAAACTGGTTGCTCAGGTATTGAACGCTGCTGTAGCCCATTTGGTAGGAAATTTCACTCAGGGTCATATCATCGTAACTGATTAATTCTTTGATACGCTCAATTTTGATGAGTAAAATATATTTTTCGAGCGTAGTGCCTGTTTTCTCTGAGAATAATTTACTTAGCGAAGCGTAAGGTTGACCTATCCGCTCGCTTAGAAAATCAGAGTTTCGAATTAGCGAGTTGCTGTTGTTCCCATAAAAAATCAACTGTATAACAGAGGTTTTTATTTGCTCTACAATCTTGGTTTCTTTGTTGTTAATGAGTTCGAAGCCGCAACTCTTCAACAGCTCATTGATAAAGTTTTCATTAATAACTTGCGGGTTGTAGCTAACCTGTGCTTCCCCCAATTCAATGTACTGAACTTTTATAAAACCTGTTCGTTCCAACTGTTCCTTAACCAATCTAATGCAACTATTGCTGGTCATATTTTTAATATGAAGTGTTGATGCGTTGGTATTCAGGTCAGCGGGTTGCATACGGCTTAATCTTTAATAACATCGTAATACGCTTTGTACAATTTACTCCAACGATGATCAAAAGCCCATACACGGGCATTCTTAGAGAAAGAAGGGTAGTTGTTCAATACATGTCTTATAGCCGCAATCACCTCATCTTTACTGTGCGGGTTAACCAGAATGCCGCTGTAACCATCTTTGACCGTCTCTCTGAAACCAAAATTGTTGGTGGCAATAACGGGAACACCTCTGGCATTTGCTTCGAGTAAAGCAATGCCGTACCCCTCCACATCTCCTCGTTTGGTTTGTTCACCCAAAGCCAGATAAATACACACATCTTTGAAGAACAGTTGTATGTGTTCAAGATTGGTATTGGTGAATGAATCTGAAATTTCAATTCTGCTTTTCAGCAAAATGCCCGTAGAGAATTTGTTAGCAGCATTGTAAAACTCCAGTACGTTGTTAATGCCTGAAACTTTATAAGTGCCTTCGGGCCATTGTTCAAGCAAATATGGCAATATTTTAAGCACATTGATGTATCCTTTTTTTGCAGTGAATGTGCCAATGGTGGCTAGTTTTAGCTTTGAACACTTTTTGAGTTCTGTTTCAGGAATTAAGAGTTGATCCGGAATGCCGATATGGCAAACATCAGTTCTTTTTCTGAGGAAGTTGAATTTAAGAATACTCCTGGTGTAGTGTGAAACGGCAATGATTTTTTCTGAGGCAAAAAGGCCCAGATAGGACAGTGATTTTAACACAATGTTAGTATGCCTCAACTCTGTACCGTGTATAATGGTAGCATACCTTGCCTTAATATAAAAAAGGCGAACAACAGGTAACAACCAAAGGAAAAAATAGTTTGACACAATGATGGTATCCGGTTTTTCCTCTTTGATAATTTTAATCACATTTATGGTAAGAGTAAGTAACCTGAATATGCCCCATTTGTATTCTTTTCTGCGGTATATTTTAAAAGGTTGCTTACCGTCAAAGGTAAAATCGTGTTCCGTTTGGTAGAAAGTAATTACACTAACGTTGGTACATACTTCGCACAGGTATTTAGCCAGATAGTAAGCCTGATTGCCTACTCCACCTTGGGCCGGGGCAAATTCATTGACTAAAATAACAACACTTTTCATTAGGCTGGCTACAGTTTTGCAATCTACAAATTTCAACGGGATTTATGCAATAAACGACTGTGTACCTTGGTTACCTTACTTTTGCAGAGAAATAACTATGTCGGATATATTTCTTCTTCTGTCGAATACACTTGTTCAAGCCTTACGATTTAATAGTTTTGCCTAAACGTTTTTTAGAAATGAGCTTTTTAAAAATAAACAATATCTCAAAACAATACGCACATCACAAGGCGCTTGATGATGTGAGTATGGTTATTCCTGCACAATCTGTTTTTGGGTTATTGGGTCCCAATGGAGCAGGTAAAACTTCGCTTATACGTATCATAACACAAATTACAGCCCCTGATAGCGGAGAGGTGTTGTTTGACGGGCGCCCATTAAAGCCGGCTGATATTTATGCGATGGGGTACTTACCTGAAGAGCGCGGACTTTACAAAAAAATGGAAGTAGGGGAGCAGTTATTGTTTTTTGCACAACTGAAAGGATTAAGTGGCACTGAGGCCAAAGCGCGTTTAAAAGCATGGGTAGAGCGTTTTGAGATTGGCAACTGGTGGAACAAAAAGGTGGAAGAACTCTCGAAGGGTATGCAGCAGAAAATTCAGTTTATTGCAACTGTTTTGCATGAGCCTAAGTTAATTATATTGGATGAACCCTTTTCCGGTTTTGACCCCATCAATGCGAACCTGATACGAGATGAAATTCTTCGATTAAACGCTGACGGAGCCACCGTTATTTTTTCTACTCACCGCATGGAAACAGTGGAACAAATGTGTAACAACATAGCCCTCATCAACAGGTCGAAAGTTATTTTGGAGGGTGAGGTTAAGGAGATCAGAAAGGCATTTAGTACGAATGTTTTTGAAGTAATACATCACAGTGCTGAGTTTAAACTTGGTGACGGGTTTAAAGTGATTTCCACTGTGCAACATGACCGTGATGAATACCTTTCTGCCATTCAGATTATACAGGGAGGTACGAATGAATTGCTTGGACAGTTGTTACAGCAAACTACAGTAAAGGGTTTTACAGAACGTATTCCCGATATGAACGAGATTTTTATTCAGGCTGTAAAGAAAAACCAACCTCAATCAGCTTAGCACATGAACAAAATACTTTTAATAGCCCAACGTGAATTTTTGACCAGAGTTAAAAAGAAGTCATTTCTTATCATGACTTTGCTGGGGCCACTGCTTATTACAGGTTTTTACGGAGCCATTATTTATGTTTCTGTCAACGATAGCCTGTCTAACGAAACAAAGAAAGTTCTGGTGTTGGATGAGAGCAGGGTATTTGTAAACCGTATAGAGGATAGTGAGTTTTATAAGTTCTCTTATGATAGTATACCTGTTGAAGCAGCCCGGTTAAAGCTTCAGAACGAAGATTATTTTGCCCTGTTGCATATTTCAGCAACTGCTCCCGATAGTCTCAAAGGTTTTGAACTCATAGGTCTTAGTCAGCCCAGTGTAAAAGACCAATCGTACATAGAGAATCAACTGGAGAGTGTTTTACAGGCAGAGTTATTTGCACAGAAAGGCATAGACAGACAAGTTATTGATGATATTACCGGTACAGAGATTAAACTTACTTCTTCTAAAGATACCGGTGAGACACTTGAAGCAGGTAATGCAGGAGCAGCTACGGCAGTTGGATTTTTCTCAGCATTTCTTATCTACATATTCATATTCATTTACGGTGTACAGATTATGCGCGGTGTGTTGGAAGAAAAAACCAACCGCATTGCTGAGGTAATTATTTCATCTGTTAAACCTTTTGAGCTGATGATGGGCAAAATATCAGGTTTGGCAATGGTTGCGTTGTTGCAGTTTGTGGTATGGATATTACTTACTACCGTTTTGGGAACATTCGTTACCTCTTCATTGGCAGGGCAGATGGGAATGGTACAAGACGCACAAAATGCGATGCAGCAAACACCTCAATCATCAGAGATTACAGATGTATTGGGTGGTTTTACCGGATTAAACCTGCCGCTTATAGCGGGCATGTTTGTGTTTTATTTTTTGGGAGGATATTTGTTTTACGGGGCACTGTTTGCAGCTATCGGCTCTGCAGTTGACAATGAAACCGACACACAGCAGTTTATGTTTCCGATTACGATCCCGCTAATATTCGCAATTGTGATGTCTCAATCAGCGGTGGTGAGTAACCCGCATGGAACGCTGGCTTTCTGGCTTTCTGTTATTCCTTTTACGTCTCCTATTGCAATGATGGTACGCATTCCATTTGGTATGGAAGGGATGGAATGGCAAATCATACTCTCTATGGCAAGTATGCTGGCGGGCATCATATTCACCACCTGGCTGGCAGGCAGAATTTACCGGACCGGTATTTTGATGTATGGTAAAAAAGCGAGTTGGAAAGAATTGGGCAGATGGTTGTTCTACAAGGGATAGGCAGATTTTAAGGTATTTGGACCCTTATTTGTTATATTTGGCAAATCGTCAAATACATTTCATTATGCTTAGGTCAATTATCATAGGTTGCATTATCATTTTTAACACCTCTTCTTTTGCTCAAATGATAGTAAAAGAACCCAAATTAAAATATTATGGGCACACAGATTTGATAGAGTGTGTTGCTTTTTCGCC
>JAGPCK010000091.1:0-2025 GCA_018058135.1 Bacteroidia bacterium
CTTTACCACAAATACTACATAGATGAACTGTATGATAAGTTTATTGTACAACCTATGTCGGCCTTATCCGGATTTTTATACCGTTTTGTTGAAGTAAAAGTTGTTGACGGCATAGTAAACGGATTGGGACAACTGGCTATGGGCGTTGCTCAAAACCTGCGTTTGTTGCAAACAGGTGCTACCGGTTTTTACATATTCATTATGGTCATCAGCATTATTGCAGCATTGTTTTTACAAGTTTTTTAACTGACGAATTAGCGAAGCATGATAACATTATTTCTTATAGCATGGCCTTTGATTACAGGATTACTCCTGTTTCTTTCCGGTGAAGAATCAGCACGTAAACTGGCACTGGTAAGTTCATTGGTTCAACTGGTTGCTACAGCTTTCCTGTTTTTCTCTTTCCAATCAACTGCTGAAACACAGTTTCTGGTTGACTGGCCCTGGGTACAATCGCTGGGCATACATTTTAAAGTAGGTATTGATGGTATCAGCATCATCATGGTGTTACTTACCAACCTGCTTCTTCCGTTTATTATTCTTTCTTCGGGCCTTAACCGGTATGATAAAAGCAATGCCCTGTATGCGTTGATGCTCATTATGCAATCAGCACTTATCGGAGTATTTACCTCTTTAGATGGTTTCCTGTACTACATCTTTTGGGAACTGGCACTTATCCCTGTTTACTTTATTTTATTGCTGTGGGGCAGCAACCGCAAGGTTACCGTTAAGTTTTTTCTGTACACCTTAGCCGGTAGTTTATTTATGCTGGCCGGATTGATTTACCTGTACACACAAACCGAAAGTAAGTCATTTGATATTGATGCATTCTATGCCTTGAACTTACCTGCTGAAACACAGAAGTGGGTATTCTGGCTCATCTTTATTGCCTTTGCCATTAAAATTCCCGTGTTCCCTTTCCACAGCTGGCAACCTGCCACCTATACCGAGTCACCTACACCCGGCACCATGTTACTTTCAGGCATTATGCTCAAAATGGGTTTGTATTCCATGATTCGCTGGATTCTACCTGTGTTGCCTGAAGCAGTTGATCATTGGGACAACGCAGTTATAGGCTTGTGTGTGATAGGCATTATTTATGGAGCCTGGATTGCCATAAACCAAAAAGAAATCAAAACGCTTTTCGCTTTCTCGTCCATGAGCCACGTGGGTTTAATTGCTGCAGGTATTATGGCGGCCAATGTGCATGGATTGCAGGGAAGTTTGATACAAATGCTGAGTCACGGTATAAATGTAATAGGTTTATTCTTTATTGCCGACATCATTTACAAACGCTCCGGCACCCGTGAAATTGAACACCTCGGAGGCATCCGTTCTAAAGCTCCTGTATTCGCTACCTTGTTCATGATAATACTGTTGGGTTCAGTTGCTTTACCTTTAACCAACGGGTTTGTAGGTGAGTTTCTGTTACTATCAGGCGTGTATCAATTTAATGTCTGGTATGCCGCAGCAGCAGGAACCACCATTATACTGGGGGCTGTGTACATGCTCAAAATGTACCAGCACACCATGCTGGGCGATGTACAAACCGCCACAGCAGACTTTGCAGAAGTAACCTTACAGGAAAAATTAGTATTGGTTCCGATAGTGATATTGGTAATAGCCATTGGTGTTTATCCGAAACCATTGCTGGATATTTCAGCACCTGCAGTAAACCACCTGTTAGAACAAATGAATTCATATACCACGTATTTGAGATAATAAAAGAATGACCGCACTCATCGTAATATCTTTAGTTGGAATAGCTACCTTATTCGGAGGTGTATTCAACTGGAAAGGCAAAACCTTATGGTTTGCCGTGGCCGGACTTATGGCTACTCTGGTTCTCAATTTCATGGACTGGAATACCGGTTATTCTTACTTTAACCAAATGGTGAAGTTTGATAACTATGCGCTGGCATTTAACGGAATTCTGCTTACCTCTACCCTGCTCATTATGCTGCTGTGCAGTCACCATTACCGCAATGTAGCACAAAGCATGATTGCCGATATTTACGGTCTTAT
>JAGPCK010000091.1:2125-5964 GCA_018058135.1 Bacteroidia bacterium
GATCAATCAGACAGTGCCTTATTGTTTTACACTGCTGTATATTCCGTTTCTACCATTTGTGCCTTTGCCGTACTTATTGCCATTAAAGAAGTTACCGGTACTGACAGCATAGAGTCACTTCATGGTATGGCCCGCAAAAATCCGTTGCTGGGTATAGCCACTACAATCGCCTTTCTTTCACTGGCGGGTATCCCTCCGCTGGCAGGTTTCTTTGCCAAATACTTCATTTTCGTTACAGCCATGAAAAGCGGGTACGGATGGTTGGTTTTAATCGCTGTAATTAATTCTTTAATTGGTGCATATTATTACCTTCGCGTCATCAATTCAGTGTTTACCAAGAATGAACAGGCTGAAAAAATTGAATTGAACTGGGCGTATAATCTGGTTTTAATTTTAACGGCACTGCTTTCATTAGCTATAGGAATTGCGCCTGACTTTTTGGTGAACCTGATATAAACAATATTGCCTTGAGCACTCATCCCACCCGCAACACGCTATCTAAATTTACGGTAGCAGGTTTTCTCATTACCCTTGGTATTGTGTTTGGAGATATAGGTACATCTCCGCTATACGTAATGAGGGCAATAATGGACAAGAAGGTTATCAGCGAAGATTTGATATTCGGTGCTATATCCTGTGTGTTTTGGACGCTTACCATTCAAACGACATTCAAATATGTGCTGCTCACACTCAATGCCGATAACAAAGGTGAAGGTGGAATCTTTTCGTTGTTTGCTTTAGTAAGAAGAAGGGCAAAATGGTTAATGATTCCGGCCATAATAGGCGGTAGCGCTTTACTGGCAGATGGCATTATCACTCCTCCAATTTCTGTAACCTCAGCAGTTGAAGGTTTACGAATCATTCAACCTGACATTCCTGTTGTACCTATTGTAATAATAATAATAACAGGGCTATTCATTTTTCAGCAGTTCGGCACCAAAGTAGTTGGGGTAGCGTTTGGCCCTATGATGATGTTGTGGTTCTTAATGTTGGGTGGTTTTGGCTTTGCACAAGTAATACAACACCCTGATGTTTTAAGGGCCATCAACCCGTTTTATGCCTACCATTTGCTGGTAGAATACCCGGAGGGCTTTTGGTTGTTAGGAGCCGTTTTTTTATGTACTACCGGAGCTGAGGCACTATACTCTGATTTAGGACACTGCGGAAGGAGTAACATACGTGTAAGCTGGATATTTGTAAAAGTAGCATTATTATTAAACTACTTTGGGCAGGGAGCATGGCTTACCACTAAAATAGGAACAGAACTGGGAGACCTTAATCCCTTCTATTACATACTCCCATCCTGGTTCCTTATTCCGGGTATTATTATAGCCACCATGGCGGCTATTATTGCCAGCCAGGCATTAATCAGTGGTTCTTTCACACTTATCAGTGAAGCTATACGACTTAACTTTTGGCCAAAGATTGAAATTGACTACCCCTCCAATATGAAAGGACAACTGTATGTTCCTTCGCTCAATTGGATTCTGTATGCAGGTTGTATTGGTGTGGTATTATTCTTCAGAGAATCGGCTAACATGGAAGCCGCCTATGGTTTGGCTATCACATTAACCATGATGATGACCACCATTCTGCTTACCTATTACCTCAAAAAGCATAAAGTTGGGTATGTAATCATTTGGCTGTTTTTCATTTTGTTTTTTGCCATTGAAGGTTCATTCTTCGTGGCCAATATTATTAAGTTCTCCCATGGCGGCTGGGTAACTATTTTAATAAGCTCAATTTTAATATTTGTGATGTGGGTGTGGTGGAAAGCCCGTAAAATCAAAAACAAGTTCACAGAATTTGAGCCTATTGATAAGTACCTGCCCATGTTGAGCGATTTGTGCGAAGATGAAACTGTTCCGAAATTTTCTACTAATCTGGTATACCTCACCAGTGCTGATTTTAAGAGCGAGATAGAAACTAAAATAGTGTACTCCATTTTTAACAAGCAACCCAAGCGTGCAGATGTGTATTGGTTTGTACACGTACACATTCTGGATGAGCCCTATACCATGGAGTACTCTGCAGAAGAACTGGTAGAAGACAAAGTGATGCGCATTGATTTCCGTTTAGGTTTTCGTATAGAGCCACGCATTAATGTTTACCTGCGCAAGGTGATACAAGAAATGGTGGAGAACAAGGAAGTAAACGTGATGAGCCGGTATGACTCCCTAAAAAAATACAACATAATGGGCGACTTCCGTTTTGTAGTAATTGACCGAATCTTCAACTACGATTTGGAGCAATCAGCTTGGGAACGTTTTGTGGTAAGGGTTTACTTTATTCTTAAATCACTGGGCTTGTCAGAAGAAAAAGCCTTTGGTTTAGATACCAGCAACGTAAAAGTAGAAAAGGTGCCCTTGGTTATCAGCAAGCCACAAGGTATCAAAATGAAACGTATCTCTCCGAGAAATTTCTAAAGAATATTTTATTTAATCTGAGGCAGGTTAATGTCATCAGGCACCAGAAAGGCCTTGGGAAAAATGGGTAACAACTGGTGATACATTTGCTGTGCCTCCGCCTGAGTTCTGAAATCGCCCACACGTACCTTGAAATACGGTTGCTGATAGATAATGTATACCTCAGCTTCAGGTAAATTCTTTTGCACTTCGCTTTTGGTATCCAGAGCTCCCAAACGTTCTGCCCCTGTGAACAATTGTATGCGATAACCTTTGATAGTAGGTTGAGCGTTGTGGCGTTGGAACATGGTATCAAGCAGTGCATCCAGACGAATATCGCGCACTATCTCACTGGAATAATGTTTATACGGTGTTTTGACCACCTGAGCATCGGCTGAAAAAACGGCTCCGGTTACAAAAACTGTTGCTGCGATATATTTACGCCACTGAATCATTTCCGGCTATAAGTTCCATACTTGCTGATGTACCGATACGCTCAGCGCCTGCCTGTATAAGTTCCAGTGCAAATGCAGCATCTTTAATCCCTCCGGCTGCCTTAATTTTAATTTTGGCAGGTAAGGTTTCACGCATCAGTTTTACAGCTTCGATAGTGGCGCCTGAAGATGCAAAACCTGTTGAGGTTTTAACAAAATCAACACCACACTCAGAGCATATTTTGCAAATGTCAACAATCTCGTCCTTGCTCAGATAAGCTGTTTCAATAATGACCTTAACAATTTTATTTTGCAAATGACAAGCTGTAGCCACACTGGAAACATCATTGGTAAACGCTGTTGAATCGCCTGATTTGTATGCGGCAATATTCATCACCATATCAATCTCATCAGCCCCTTCAATAAACGCTTTTTTCACTTCTTCCACCTTGGCACCAACTGTGGAATATCCCAAAGGAAATCCTACTACTGTAACCACTTTAACATGAGACTTAGGCCCGAGTGTTTTTTTGGCCACCTGAACATAATAAGGCGGTACACACACCCCGTGAAAACCGTTGTCCTCCGCCTCTTTACATAATTGTATAATATCTTCTTTTGTAGCAGTAGCCTTTAATAAGGTGTGCTCAATGTGATTTGCTAAATTGATTTCCATAACTCTTTCTATTACGCTCTATGCTCCTTCTTCTTTACCGTGACACTGTTTAAATTTCTTTCCGCTGCCGCAAGGACAAGGATCATTACGACCAACTTTTACAACTCCTTTAATTTGCTGTGGCTTCTGCGGAGCTGCTGCTTCAGGATTTTGCTGCTGGGTAATTTCATCGGTACGTTTGGTTTGCAAACGGCTGGTATCCTGCTTGGGCAAGGGTTTTGCCTCCCTGTAATTATCTGGTTGCTGGGTGACAATGTAACCCTTAAACAACATGGACAACACATCTTTATTTACACGAGACAACAGTGATTTGAATAAGTTAAA
>JAGPCK010000044.1 GCA_018058135.1 Bacteroidia bacterium
TATGATTTCCACCAGCCTGTTTTTATGTTGTTGGTAAACAAACCTACGGAGTAGCTGCTACTGTCTTCTGCATAAACTTTGTTCTCCTGAATTTCGTTTTCATTTTGGATAGTGTCATTTTCTGAATGGCAGGAGTAACATAGTATTGCAATGATGGTAAAAAGGTGTATTTTCATTTTTTAATATTTGCTAATTTATCTTCACAATTTATGAAAATGCAAACAATTCAACAGGAAATAATTTTTGCAGCACCAGCTCATAAAGTTTATGAGCTTCTTATGGATGAAAAACTTCATGCAGAATTTACTGAAAGTGATGTTTCTATCAATACCAATATTGGTGGTGTTTTCAGCATTTATGATGGATATATTGCAGGTAAGAATATAGAATTAATTAAGAATAAAAAGATAGTTCAGTTGTGGAGGGCAGAAGAACCTGAGTGGCCTGAGCATCATTTTTCTGAAGTAATTTTCAATTTTTCAGATCATAAAAATTTCGAAACCCTCTTAACCTTTGAGCATCGATATGTTCCTGAAGCCGTTGCCAAATCAATAGAAAATGGTTGGGTAAAATATTATTGGGAGCCAATGAAAGCATGGATAGCTAATCACTAATTTTTTTGAAGTTCCATCTGAACTTTTTTAGGTAATTTGGCCACCACTTCAGTATAAGAGTGGTCAACCAGTTCTTTTAATAATGGGGCAGGTATACCCTGAAAATAGACCGTGTTCCATAATTTTTTGTTCATGTGGTATCCCGGAATGATGGCTTCAGGGTATTCAGCCCGCAGTTCAATTGCTTTTTCAGGGTCACATTTCAGGTTAACACTATCAGGTTCATTTATGGAAATGAGCGCAAACATTTTGCCCAGCACTTTAAACACGAGTACATCTTCGCCAAACGGGAAACTTTCTGTAACTCCCGCCTTACTCAGGCAATAATCGCGTAGCCATTCTATATTCATTTTGAAACTGATTGAAAATCAAGCGCAGTAAAATTCACTTATTGCAGCCGATTATCCAAACTATTTGTATTTTAGCGTCCCAAAACAAACTATATACAGGGTAAAGGCAATTGTAATGATTGCCTTTTTTTGTACATCCAAACGTATGATCGAACATTTAAACGGTAAGCTTACCACCATTTCTCCTGCCTTCGCGGTAATTGACTGTGGGGGAGTAGGTTATGGAGTAAGCATTTCCCTGCAAACCTTTGAAAAAATTAAAAGTCAGCAGCAGCTTAAGATCCTCATTCATATGGTGGTGCGTGAAGATGCGCATATACTTTTCGGTTTTGCTGAAGAAACAGAGAGGGTGCTTTTCAGGCTACTGATATCGGTTCAGGGAATCGGTCCGAACACTGCTCGAATGATGCTTTCTTCACTCACAGCCAGTGAATTACAAAATGCAATAATGACGGGCAATTTAGCGTTATTGAAGTCTGTTAAAGGCGTGGGTCCCAAAACTGCCCAACGCCTGTTAATTGAACTTCAAGATAAAATGAAAACTGGCGGAACTGAACATACAGCTACCTTTAGGGCAGCAGGGGCACAAGTAGAGGAAGCATTAACTGCATTGACCATGTTGGGCTTCACCAAGAATGACTCTGAAAAGGCCCTGTTGAAGATAATCAATACAGGCTCGACATTTACTGTTGAAGAGCTGGTAAAACAGGCATTAAAAACGTTGTGATCTGAACCTGAACTTTGGCAGCTACATTTAGAAATTATCTTTTCCTGTTACTAGCCTCCACACTTATTACTGTGGTGTGGTCAAGTACGCCATCAAAAGAGTGGCTTGACCGGTTGGATAATTTCATGATTGTTCCTCCCGATACTATTCTGCCTAAAGACACTACCAAAACCAAACTCCCTTACCCACTTAAAGATAAAAAACCATTTGAAAAGAGGTCAAAGAATCCGGTTGATTTAGATGACCCGCCAATAATGGAAGAAGAAACGGAACTTGACGAAGACGGAACCTCTTTTACCACCACGCAAAAGGTAGGTAACCAACCAACAGGTTTACCTGCTACTGAGGAATTCAATAAGTTTCTGAAAGAATCTGAACGTAAGAATCAACAACTCTATTTCCAACAAAGAGCCAAAGCACAAAACTTTGTAAGGGGCGGGGGTATTATTCCTCCGTTAAATGTCGGGCCCAAAATTTTCGATCGTATTTTTGGCAGCGGAGTTATTGATATCCGTCCGCAGGGTACTGCTGAACTTTCTTTTGCCGGAAATTTCAATACCGTTAGAAACCCCGCTTTTTCTGCCCGTCAGCAAAAAACAGGGCAGTTTGATTTTAAACAGAAGATACAGTTGAACGTGCAAGGTAGTGTGGGAGATAAGTTGAAGGTGAGCATGAATTATGATACTGAGGCCACCTTTGATTTTGAGAACCAAACCAAACTGGAATATTCAGGTAAAGAAGACGAAATCATTAAAAAAATTGAATTGGGTAACGTGAGTTTACCTTTACAGTCGTCATTGATACAGGGTAGCCAGAGTTTGTTTGGTGTAAAAACACAAATGCAGTTTGGCCGTTTAATGGTTACCTCAGTTTACTCACAGCAACGTGGTAAAATTACTGAAACCGAAATTTCAGGAGGTGCGCAGGTAACCAAGTTCGATATTCAGGGAGATAATTATGAGGTAAACAAACACTTCTTTCTTACCCAGTATTTTCGCTCCAACTACAACAGTTGGATGTCAGGTTTGCCCATCATTTCTTCACCTGTTATAGTAACTCGTGTTGAGGTATGGGTAACTAACCGTACCGGTGCATTTGAAGGTGTGCGCGATGTATTGGGTTTACAGGATTTGGGTGAGTCGGATACCAGCAAAATGGCCAATCATGCTACGCAAGTGGTGATTCCCGGAAACGATAGGGCCCCTTCAAACGGTTCCAATAACCTCTACAACATTCTTATCGGAGATGATCGTTTGCGTAATTCATTTGATGTTATTCAAACTTTACAAAGCCAATCATTACAATACAAAGATTACCTGCAACCCATACGCGATTATCAGTTGCTTAACTATGCCCGACAACTCACAGCCAGTGAGTTTACATTGAATGAACGTTTGGGATACATTTCTTTAAACAATTCACTCAACCCTGATGAAATGTTGTGTGTGGCATTCGAGTACACCATTAACGGAGTGCCCTACAAAGTAGGTGAGTTTTCAGGAGATGTGCCATCCAATTCTCAACGCCCGAACGTATTGTTCTTAAAAATGCTGAAAGGGCAGAATATTCGCACAGATTATCCCATGTGGGATTTGATGATGAAGAACATTTATTCTCTGGGTGCCTATCAGGTTCAGCCCAAAGATTTCAGGTTGAATATTATTTATGCAGATGACCCTTCAGGTGCTGATTTAAACTACATACCTGCCAATGGTGAGCCGCAGTTAAAAGGCGTTCCGCTGCTTACTGTACTTAACCTTGACCGTATCAACACACAGCAAGAACCTACTCCAGATGGTAACTTTGACTTTTTGGAAAAATATACGGTAACAGCCTCCAACGGGCGAATTATTTTTCCGGTAGTGGAGCCATTCGGTTCTTACCTCAAGAGTAAGTTTATTGACACCTCCCGGGCCAACTATTATGTCTTTCAGGAGTTGTATGACTCTACACGATTTGCTGCCATGCAGGTGCCGCAAAAGAATAAATTCTTCCTTCGGGGCTCATATCAAAGTGCAGCGGGTTCTGAAATTCCTTTGGGCGCTATTAACGTACCTAAAGGCTCTGTGAGGGTTACTGCGAATGGTACCCCATTAACAGAAAACGTAGATTATGTGGTTGACTATTCAGCCGGCCGTGTGAGGATTATTAACTCAGGTTTGTTATCCTCAGGAGCGGTAATTAAGGTATCATCAGAGACCAATTCTTTGTTCAATATTCAGCAAAAAACATTGATGGGTTCACGCCTAGATTTTAAAGTGAACAATGATTTTATTTTGGGAGGTACCATCATGTACCTGCGAGAACGCCCACTAACCCCCAAGGTAAATATTGGTGAAGAACCTTTGGCTAACCTGATGGTTGGGGTGGACGGATCGTTCACCAAACAATCACGCTGGCTTACTAAAATGGTAGATAAGATGCCATTTATTGAAACAAAAGAAATGTCTTCCATTCAAGTGTCGGGGGAATATGCACGATTGATTCCTGGTATCCAGAAGAACATAGGTAAAAAAGGAAATGCCTATATTGACGATTTTGAAGGAAGTGAAACTCCTTTTGATTTGAAAGGGATGAATAACTGGGTACTTGCCAGTGTTCCGCAGGGGCAAAGTGACCTTTTTCCTGAGGCTGCTTTGGCCAATAACGTTGGCTCTGGCTTTAAACGTGCCCGCATTGCCTGGTACAATATTGACCCGCTTTTTTTCAGAAATGATAACCTTACACCGGAGCACATTAAAGATGATTTGGACCAACAATCCAACCACAGTGTTCGTGAGGTAACCATGGATGAAATATTCCCCAGCAAAGAAATTCAACAGGGAATGCCTACCACCTTACAAACTTTTGACCTGGCTTTTTACCCATACAAACGTGGTCCCTATAATTTCAACGTGGATGATTTGAATAGTGACGGATCATTAGCTAACCCGAAACTCAACTGGGGCGGTGTGATGCGCAGATTAGAGACAAATGATTTTGAAGCGGCCAACATTGATTATATAGAGATATGGATGATGGATCCATTTCTGGAGTTCAGAAAAACGGGTCGTAAAAACCCCGGTGAATTGTACATCAATTTGGGTAACGTCTCAGAAGATATTTTAAAAGACTCACGTAAAAGCTTTGAAAATGGTTTACCCAAGGCAGTTGATATAAGTGGGTTAGAAACAGACAGAACAGAATGGGGTAGAGTGCCGGTAAGGCCAACCATTAACTTTGCGTTTGATTCAGATCCTGCTGCCCGCCAAAATCAAGACGTGGGACTTGACGGACTTTCTACCGTGCAAGAGAGAACTTTCTTTGATACTACTTATATACAAAAAGTGCGTGCTCGTTTCCCGGCTTCATCTAATGCTGTTTTGCAGGCAGTGGATGACCCCTCAGGAGATAACTACCACTACTACCGGGGTACTGATTTCGATAACAGTGATGTGCCTATTCTGGTTAGATATCAGCGAATCAATAGTCATGAAGGCAATTCGCCTACACAAGATCAGGGCAGCGAGAGTTACCCCACTGCCATTTCAAATACTCCGGATGATGAAGACTTAAACAAAGATTTTACAGTAAATGAACTGGAGGAGTATTTTCAATACAAAATTGAAGTAAGTGAAGACGGCTTAGTAGTAGGCAAAAATTTTGTTACGGATAGCGTGGTTAAATCAGTTAAACTGGCCAATGGAAAGTCGGAAGCAGTTACCTGGTATCAGTTAAAAGTTCCGGTTAGAGAGTATCAGCGTAAAGTGGGCGAAATTACAGATTTCAAGTCCATACGTTTCATGCGTATGTTTATGCGTGGTTTTGAAGACAGTGTGATATTACGTTTTGCTCAAATGCAACTGGTGCGTGCTGATTGGAGGAAATACCTGAACTCGCTTGTGCAACCTGGTGAACATATACCGCAGGATCCCAGCGACCCAACCAACTTTGTAGTATCCACTGTAAATATTGAGGAAAACAGCACCCGTACACCTATCATTTATACATTACCTCCGGGTATTTCACGCGAGCAGGATATCTCCAATCCTCAACCTATAAAAATGAATGAGCAATCACTTTCCTTGAGTGTATGCAATTTGAAAGACGGTGATTCAAGGGCGGTGTTTAAGTCAACCGTGTTTGATATTCGTAACTATGGTAAACTACGCATGTTTCTGCATGCTGAAGGAGATAACCTGCGAGCAGGAGAATTATCAGCCTTTATACGTTTAGGAACTGACCTTACGAACAACTACTACGAGTATGAGATTCCTTTAATCCCTACTCCCAACGGCTCTACTTCACCCAGCTTAATCTGGCCTTCTGCCAATGAAATGGTAGCTGATATTGAAGATTTTTATCTGGCTAAACAAAACCGTTCCAGCAACAACGGAAGCCTGACAACTCCATACACAATCAATGTAGGTGACAGAAAAGTAACTGTGTTGGGTATTCCTGATTTGAGTAATGTGCGGGTAATTATGTTGGGTGTGCGCAATGTGAAACGCGATGGAAATAATCCGTTGGATGACGGATTGCCTAAGTGTGGTGAGGTTTGGTTCAATGAATTGCGTGTATCAGATTTTGTGAGCAGAGGCGGATGGGCAGCTACGGGCAGGGTAGTAACCAAACTGGCTGATTTTGGAACGGTACAGGCAGCCACCAATTATAAGAGTGTGGGTTGGGGAGGTATTGATAAAAAGTTAAATGAGCGAAGCCTGAAAGAGGAATTACAAATGTCGGTAGCTACTAACTTTGAGTTGGGTAAATTTTTCCCAGCTAAGGTGGGCATTAGTATTCCTATGTTTTACTCCTATTCACAAACTTCTATCAAACCTTTGTATAATCCACTTAACCCCGACATAAAACTCGCTACTTCGTTGGAAACAAATAATGAAGCGGAACGACAACGAATACTTGCCGCTGCTGAAGATTTCTCTACACAACGAAGTATTAATTTTACGAACGTAAGGAAAAACAGGGTAGGCAGTAAGAAGGCTCATTTTTATGATGTCGAAAACCTCAACGCTACTTTTGCATTTTCTGAGCAATACAGGAGAAATGAAAATATACAATACAGCCTGTTAAAAAATTACCAGGTTGGCTTAGGGCATGGGCATACATTTCAGAATAAACCGGTGGAACCGTTTAAGAAATTGAAGCCTAAAAGTTTGAAATTAATCAAGGAGTTTAACTTCAATTACATGCCCAGTTCAACTAACGTGAGGTACACTTGGGACAGAAGGTTTGGTGAAACCATTTACCGGAATAATGACAGTCGTTCTACTTCTATCACGCCATTGTACGATAAAAACTATACTATGTCCCGATTCTACGAAATGCGATGGGATTTAACCAAGTCCATCAAGTTGGATTATAATGCAACGGTTAATGCACGTATTGATGAGCCTAACGGTAAAATTGACTCTGAGCAAAAGAAAGATTCTATAAAGACGAATTTGCTCAACTTGGGTCGAACAACTCAGTTTAATCAAACAGTATCGGCTACGTATAATGTACCCTTAAACAAGATTCCCGCTTTAAACTGGATTACTCTGAGTGCCCGTTACAGTGCCAATTATGTGTGGTTAACAGCCCCACCCGCAGCAGATAGTTTGGGTAATACCATTTCCAACACACAAGGTAAAAGTTTGAACGGTCAGTTTAACATGACCACCCTGTACAATAAATCTAAATTCCTGCAGCGTATTAATAATCCTCAGTTGGCCAAAAGAGAAGAACAAAAACGAAAAGAGGAAGCAGAGAAGAATGCCAAAAAAACATTCAAACTTAAATTGAATCCGAAGACAGGTAAAAAAGATACGGTTTGGATAAAAGAGAAAATTAAGAAACAAAAAGAAATACCAGACATTGCCAAAACAGGTTTACGTTTGATGATGTCACTGCGAAACGTGTCATTTTCATACGCAGAGAACAATAGTACTGCCCTGCCAGGCTTTCAGCCCAAGCCGTCTTACTTAGGACAAAACTGGACTGAGTCGGCTCCCGGTTTTGATTTTATAATGGGTTCACAAGATCCGGAATTTAAATACAAGGCAGCCCGAAATGGCTGGCTGAGTGCCGACCCGAGAATTGCCACACCTTACACCATGTCGAACAGTAAAAATTTCAATGCGCGGGGTTTAATTGAACCTATTCCCGACTTGCGGATTGAAGTTACTATGAAAAGGGATTTCACCAAATCTACCACCTCAAATTTTAAATTTGATACCACAGCCGGCTTTAATGACTTTAGGGATTTGGCTCCGGTTGAAAGCGGGACGTACAGCATAACTTACAATGTTTTTAAAACAGCTTTCAAAGACCCTAATGAAATATATAATGACTTTTTACAGGCCCGTTATGATATTGCTACGCGATTGAAGAATGAGAATCCGGGTAAGTCAACAGGCATTGACCCTGCAACAGGATTTCCTAATGGTTATGGCTCCGGTCAGCAGGAAGTGCTCATGTATTCATTCCTCTCTGCTTACTCAGGTAAAAATCCTTCGAAACAAAGTACCAAATTGTTCCCGGCAATACCCGATATGAACTGGAGGGTTAATTACAACGGACTAAGTAAGATTGAAGCGCTTAAGGAATACACATCCAACATCAGCCTTAATCACAGTTACACTTCTAACTACAATATTGCCAACTATACTACCTCCGTTTCCTTCGTTGATTCTTCCTTTAATCAACCGGGTACAACTATTCAACCAAAATACATTATCCGTTCCGTTTCTATAACCGAGCGTTTTTCGCCTTTGTTGGGAATTGACATTACATTCCTGAATAACATCACTACCAGCTTCAGCTATAACACAGGTAGAACACTTTCTCTGGCCTTAACTAACCCTCAACTAACCGAAACCAGAAATAAGGAATACACTATTGGCTTAGGCTACCGTACCAAGGAACTCAAATTACCCTTTGGCAGAGGCCGTCAGAGAGTGCTGGAAAATGATGTGAACTTCAGGTTCGATTTTTCTATTCGTGATGACCAGACGATTGTTAAGAAAATTGATCAATCAGTAAATGAGCCGGTAAACGGAAGTAAGGTGATTTCCATAAAGCCCACTATTGACTACATGTTTAATGAGAAACTAAATCTGCGTATTTTCTATGATCGCAGAGTTACTAAGCCGGCTACTTCCAATAGTTATCCTACTGCCATCACGAGCGGTGGATTCACCATCCGATACACCATTCAGTAAATCCTGATAAGTATCATAATAGTAAAAGGAATAAATTTTTCCTAATTACCGTCTAAAAGTATAAATTGCCCAAAAATTTAACAGCATGAACTTTCCTGAAAATTTAAAGTACACCAAAGACCACGAATGGGTTAACCTCGAAAACGGAGTTGCTACCATTGGCATTACAGATTTTGCTCAGAAAGAATTGGGTGATATTGTTTTTGTTGACATCAGTTCAGCAGGCAGAACACTGGCACAACACGAAGTGTTCGGAACAGTAGAAGCAGTAAAAACAGTTTCTGATTTGTTTATGCCGTTGGGTGGAGAAGTTACTGAAGTAAATAAGGGTTTGGATGCAACCCCTGAGTCAGTAAACAGCGATCCTTACGGAGCAGGTTGGATGGTGAAAGTGAAAGTAAGCAACACCGCTGAATTTGACGCGCTCATGTCAGCGGCTGATTACAAGTCGCTGATAGGCCACTAAGCAAAAAATATTTTGAAACAGCTGATTCATTTTCAACTGAACAGCATACTATGGGGAGCAGTTATACTGCTCCTCTGTGGTTTAGGGGGTAACCAGTTTCCATCTTTTACCTGGGACTTTTCTCTCTCATTTGATAAAATAATTCATATTAGCTTTTACTCCGTACTCACATTGTTGATTACTGTTGGGTACTATAAACAACACATTCATTCACCCAGAAGAAAAAAAGCGTGGCTGGTAGCTTTACTGGTTGGAATAATCTATGGTATAGTAGTGGAATGGTTGCAAGCTAACGTGTTTTTTGAACGTTCAGCCGATTTTATGGACATGATAGCGAATACGGAAGGCAGTATTTTGGGTGTAGGATTGTTTTACTTAATTTACGGTAAGGCGGCTATTGTTCAGCAGAAGTAGTTATAATTTTCCAGTCCCATTTCTTATTTTGTATATAATGCAAAGCTCCGTTAGCAATATGTAGCGGGGATGAAATATTGTTGGTGTAAAGCTGGCCGGTACCCAACCCCTGCGGAATATTTACCTGTAGAGTAGAGGTAAATTGTGCAATGGCATTCAGCCCGATATTACTTTCCAATGCAGACGTGATCCAATAACCTATATTGAGTTGCTGAGAAGCAGTTATCCATTGTTTACACCGGGTAAAACCTCCCAGCAGCGAGGGTTTCAAAATGATAAACTGTGGTTTTATTTTCTTAAGCATTATTGCTCCGTCACTGCAGGGGTCTATACCAATCAGTTCTTCGTCCAATGCAATGGGTAAACTGCTTTTGGCGCATAGTTCTTCCATCACCTCCCATTGGCCTTGTTTTATAGGTTGTTCAATAGAATGCAGGTCGAAGCGTTGAAGTTCTTTAAGTTGCTCAAGGGCTGTGTCAGGAGCAAATGCACCGTTGGCATCCACCCGCATTTCGATAGCAAATGCATTGTATTTTTTACGAATAGTTTCCAGCAGGCGGCATTCTTCATCAAAATCCAATGCGCCTATTTTTAATTTGATGCACGCATACCCCTGTGCTATTTTTTCTTCCACCTGCATCAGCATATTGGGGCTGTTATCCATCCACACTAAACCGTTTATGGGGATGGATGCTTCACCTGTAACAAAAGCACTGTTGAAGATGGTGGCTTCTTTTTTAGTTGACCAGCCAAGTATTGCACTTTCCAAGGCAAACGCTATGGATGGGAATGCAGATAAATCAAGTATATCCAATAATTCTTCAAAAGGCAGATTCAGAAGCTGAGCATATTGCTCATTCAGGAGTTGAACGGTTTTGCTCAGCTTGCCATCATACTCGGGTACATCATCTATACTCAAGTCGGGAAGTGTTCCTGCTTCACCCCAGCTAGTGAAATTCGGAGAGTGGAACTCAATGAACCTGATGTTGCGTTCATGTAAAACCCCGCGCGAGGTACCCGCTGGTTTTTTGAAATGCAATTGATACGGATGAACTTTAATTGAAAACATTGCCAATACCGGTAACAACCACTATAAAGCTGAGGATGTAACTTACGCAAGTCATCAGCGCGAAGAAAAGAATACTCAGCGAAAGTTGCTTGAGCAGTTTATTGTAAGCAGGAGAGGGTTCGGTTGTCCAAACACTGCGAGTATTCGCAAAAATAACTGGGAAAGAAAGAAGATATAAAAAGTCCACAGCACTTTGGTAAATAATGACAGAGAACGCAACTATACTCAAAGTGGCTCCTGCTATAAGAATCACATGGTATTGTTTGGCTTTTGTAACACCTAACCTAACCGGAATGGTAATTTTTCCGCAAGCTTTATCATTGTCTATATCACGAATGTTATTTACGTTGAGCACAGCTGTTGCAAATAGTCCTATAGTTATTGCAGGTAAAATCATCTCCGGTACAAACACGTGGTATTGCACATACGATGTACCCAAAACAGCAAATATGCCGAAGAAAAGAAACACGAAAATATCTCCCCAGCCTTTGTAACCGTAGGCATTATTCCCAACGGTATATTTAATGGCAGCCGCTATGGCGGTTATGCCTGATGCGAGTAGTATAAATGTGGCAAGGTTTACTTCAGGGAAAGCCAGTAACAACAAACCCACCCCGGTAAGTAGCGCAGCGGCTACAAAAACTACCATCATTCTTTTTACTTGTAGTGGTTGCAATGCACCGCTTTGTAATGCTCTTTGGTTACCTAATCTGTTTTCATTGTCGGTACCTTTTACAAAATCTCCGTAATCATTAGCGAGGTTAGATAATATCTGTAGTTCAAAAGCAACCAACAAACACAAGAAAAAAATAAGCCCGTCAGCTTCACCAAAAATACCTGCCAGCATAGAGCCGGTTAAAACAGATGCAGCAGCTAGAGGTAACGTACGTAAACGGAAAGCGTGTAACCAGTGTTTCATTTTTTAGTGGTGAAAGCCTCTTTTTGCAATGCTTTACTGTATTCAGATGACATACGCTGAAGCAATTTCGCAAGCTCTTCAGTAGAAGGTGAAGCTGGATAAGGTGAATAGTCACCTGTAGGTTTTTGCTGCAAAATTTTGCCGTCTTTCATGTAGAGGCTGTTTTGATATACTACCTGCATTCGCTTGCGGGCCTGTCCGCTGTCATCTGTGTAATTTTCTACTGTCTCTGCCTTTTCATAAATGAAAATAAGTTGGCCTTTGTATAAATAAAATTCCCGCATCATTCTTCCCTTGGGTATTTTAGAAGATTCTTTGATGATGCACAGTTTGTTGTTTTTGTATTGACCTATTACTTCAGCCTTCAGGTACTTTTTACCGTCTTCTTTGTCCAGTTCCCAAATTAATGCCTGCTTACGTTGGTAGTCAGGAAACTGAGCTAATTCCAGGTACTGGTATTTAATTTGAGTAACAGCTTTTCGTACATCTGATTGTCCCAGACTTGCCAGCGAACTTAATGCGAGTAAGAAAGTTATTGCTGCTGATTTCATTTGAATAATAGGGTGTTGATTTCAGGAATTACTTTGGTGTCTATATACTCAATGCCACTTTTGTAAGCATAAATACCTGCTTCTTGTTGTTTGAGTCGTATGCCTTTTATGTCGTTTTTCTGATGCGAATAAACCGGTTTTCCCGAGGCATCTTTTATGGTTAAAGCAAATTGCAGGTGACAAGTAATCATTTCATAGGCTACATTTACCTGCTGTGTATTGGACGTAAGTTCGAAAATCAGATCGGCCTCTGCTTTATTCATGGTTAACTGAAGTCCGTTATCAAACATTCGCTTATCTAAATGTTTCATCAATATAGGTTCTTCCATGGGCGAGTTCAAATTTTTCTCTGAACTGTTGCTGTAAAATTTCGGTGCAATTACCTTAATGAACATACGGTGCGAGGGAATGGATAACTGTGATACAAACGGCTTGAAATATTTCCAGGAGGTATCTGTTGAACACATTTTTTCAAAATCCAGTGCGGCCTCAATTTCCTGATAAGCTTGTGTAGACGTAATTTTAAAAATGGAAAGCATGCCTTTACCTTGATTGTTGGTGATAATGCTTTCGTTGATATTTCCTTTACCGCTCACAAAAGAGAATTTCACAGGTAAATCATTGAGTTTTGTTTTGTTTTTGTCTTTTGTAAAAGCAGCTACAGCATACCTCTGGTTAATGGGTAGTCCGAACTTCAACTCCTGAGTAGAGTCGCTGAACTCAATGCGAATGTTATTTATCACTCGTTGTAACTCTGAAAAAGTTTCATTCACCAATAAAGTAGTTTTACCATCAATTTCAGCCTCTACAGCCTGATTGAGGTAATTACGCATTGCAGCCAAAGCTTTGCCGTAGAACAAAATGGAAGAAGGGTAGTAGCTGCTTTTGGTAAACTCACGGGCCTGTTTAATAAATCCAACGGCAGTGGATGCCGCTTGTTGCATTTTTTCCTGTTCTCGTTGTTTGTACTCTTCCCGAGATAAACTTAGGTAAACCCAATATTCTTTATCGTTTTCAAACTCGTCAATTATACGGTAGCCTTCAATATTGGTGTTTACAGATGATTTGGTAGAGGACAGGTAGTCCTGTTGAAATTTATAGTCGCGGTTAATGGTAATAAGGTAAGAGTTACTGTTTACTGTTACCTGAATTTGAGAACACAATTCGCTCAAGGCATCTTTGAAGGCTTTGTCTTTGTAATCTTTCATTCCCGGGCGCTTTTCTATCATGGCAACACCAATATAATAGTCATCGTCTATTGGTCTTTTTCTCACCCATCCCGGGCGTGCCCCATCTTGTTCCACCTGAATGATTTCCTTCGCTGGGGGAGGTGGTGTTTGCGTTGTTGCTTTCTGTGAAGAGCCGCAGCCTGTGGCCATTAAAAGTAAAAAGGTAAAAAGAAGAAAAGTTGTTTTGCTCATTATTGACCGTTGCTCATTTGTTTGTGGAATTGCAAAATTTCAAAGGCGATGGTACTTGCCACTTCACGCAACATATGTTCGTTTAGCTCATCCCTGCTTTTTAATTCTTGCCGACTGTTAAACATGGAACGGAAACTATTAACGTTGCCCAAACCTTCCTGTGTTGGAAAAATCTGGTTAAGTTTAACGTTTCGAGTAGGTACGGCATATTTTATCTCATCGGTGTTGGTATCGGAGTAAGATTTTGAATACAGTATCTTACCCGTTTCTGTTGATACCAGTTTAAAATCTGCCGATACACGGTAGCTGGCAGATGCTTCATACTCGTAGTAGGTGAAGCGGTCCACATTTCTGCGCAATACAGTTTCCCCGGCATGGTTGCGGTAACTTACAGTTGATATTTCGAAACCGGTGCGTTGAAGTTTACTGGGGCCGCTTTTGGTAAATGTGTTCTCGGTAACATTGATGAACAAGCCGCTTTGTACGCCAAGCATTTTGCCTGCAGTGGCTGCTTTTTTCTCATCAATCATACCACTCATGCCCAGCTTTTGCTCTTGCAATAATTTGTCTATGTTCTCTCTGTCCACAACATGAATAAACGGATTTTTAGATTGCATTATTTCATCTGTAATCATGCTGGCCAGTTTGCGTTGCAGATCCCTGTTTTTGGCATCTTTGTCATCAACAAAAAAACCAATGGTGAAGGTGGCTTTCTCTAATGCTTCGGCTTTTAGTTTTTCCGTCTCTTTGTATTTGCAGGTAAAGCGACATATTTTTTCCAATTGTTCGTAGGCTAACGCGTATTTTTTCTCCCCCATGTAGTTTAATGCCTGTTGATACATAGGCTCCAGCTTGGCTGTTTCTTTCAAGGTGGCTACGTCTTTGTACGTGGGGTTAAGGGATATAATTTCTGTAAATGATTTTTGTGCTGAAGTAAAATCGTTACGTTTCAACTCTTCTAACCCCTGATTGTACAATTGCTCCAAGTACTTTGATTTGGCGTCTTCGTAATCGGATTTGTAGTGGTCGTCCCACTTTAGGTAAACGCCCAAGTCATTTAAATCACTGTAATACTTTTCGGCATTGCGGTAGGCATAAACAGCTTCCTTGTTTTTATCTGTATTGTAGGCTTTGAAAAACTCTTCAAAGTAATCATTGAGCACTTTCTGACCGGCCAATTTTAAGCCTATTTGTGCTTCTACATTTCGTTTGTCATACCTGAGGGCATCATAATAATATGTGGCCGCCTCCCGGTACATACCGGCCGTTTCTAATTTTTTGCCCTTTGTATACAACGACTTGGAAGGATTACAAGCGCCCGTTAGAAGGGCAATACTTAAGGCAATCAGGTATAAATGCTTCATATTTTCAATATGCAATCTTACTTTATTTGCTCCCTTTTGCAAAGAAGAAGCCAAATTAAATCCAAGACTGTTCTGTTGATGTTTTTGTTTTAAGGTTCAGAAAATCAAAGTTATTTAGTAAGTCGGATGCCATTGGTTTCCAATTTAATCAGCTTTTGGCGATACAAATTGCCCACCGCTTGCTTAAAAGCTTTTTTGCTGATACCCAATTGGGCGTATATCTCTTCAGGGTCTGATTTATCGTGAAGGGGTAAAAAACCGCTCTGGTTTCTAAGCTTTTTCAACAACTCATCGGCAATGGGGTCAATGCGGGAGTAACCCGGTTCCTGTAACAATAAATCAAGTTTACCGTCTTCTCGAATCTGGCTGATGTAGCAGGTAATTTTATCTCCCGCAGTTAAAGGTTTAAATACCTCGTTGGCGTAAAGCATGCCCAAAAACATGTTGTTCACTATGCACTTGTATCCCAACTCGGTTGATTTTACCACCAGCGCATTTACTTTCACGCCATTTTCCAGAGTTTCATCGGCATGGTAAGCAAAATTATCTAAACGGGTACTGCCGTAAAGGCGCTTGCTGGATGGGTCGAACGCAATATACACCACATGCTTTTCGCCTTCTTCCAGTGGCGATTGTTGCTCGGCAAACGGGATAAACAAATCTTTTGGAAGCCCCCATTGCATAAAAGCACCAACACCCGTAATGGCTTCAACGGTTAGGGCAACAAAATCGCCCTCCTGTCCCAAAGGTTGATCAGTACTAGCCACTAAACGGTCGTCTGAGTCGGTGTAAATAAATACGTTTACTTCATCGCCTTCGTTGAGTGGTTTTTTGATATACCGTTTGGGTAGCAATATTTCGCCAAGTTCTTTGCCGTTCAGGTACACGCCAAAGTCAACGGTTTTGAGCACCTTAAGTACATTAAATCGCCCTATTTCTGTCATGCGGTAAAGGTAGGGAAAAGTGAGTAAGAATCAGTTTTACAACGAGCTACTTATGCTTGTACATAGTAAACATAGCTACTCCATAAGGATAGTAGAAAGTATTTACCGGGACGTATTCGTTTTTCAGTAACTCAGCAAAAATTTTGGAATCGTGGTGTTGCAGGTGGTGCAAATCAAGGTAAGAAGCTACTGCATATGGGTAGACAATGTGACTGTCGCGTTCAGCTACATTGACCAGATGCTCTCCACTCAGGCGGGTTGCGGATGTTTCCTGCTTTAATATTAATACATCGGGCTTCTCTGCTATAAGGTCGTTAATCTCTTTATGCAGTTCACTTATACCTAAGCCATGTACCACAGCAGGTCCGTAAAACTGGCCAATAAAACGTTCTCCGTATTGTGCCCCGTAAAACAACAGGTTGGGGTAACATGGGTATACCATAATTCCTTGCTGCAACAGTGCAACTACAGCAATTGTGTTGGTTAAACGCTTGTGCTTTTTTGACATAAAATCAACTACGGTAATGCTGATAGCCGCATACACCAAAGGGAAAAATTGCACCTGGTGGTGTGGTGCATCATAATGAAATACGCCCGATTTTAACCAAAGAAATAAAAACACTCCGATGGAAACAGCAGCAAAAAAACGGTGCAATAGTATTTCGCTTCTTCCTAAAATTACGCAGGAGTAAAGCAGCACCAGTACAACAACAGGGTGAGCTTTTACGGTAAATAGCAACAGTGAGAACCAATACGGGGCTTGGGTTTTGCCAGTGTTAAAGTAATTCCAGTAAGTGTATTCATGCCCTTCAAGGGCTTCCTTTATGGCTGCCTGCAAAATTGACGGGTCACAATAAATAATGGTAGATGCCAGAAAAGTGAGAAGTGCAACTCCTGCAAAAATGAACAGATTTTTTAACTTCACACCCGTCTGTTTCCAAAAGAAAATAAGTAGCAGGAGAAATGGTAATACTGCCAAAATACCTAATAAAGAGAGTGCGATGCTAAACCCCCAATATATTCCTGAAAGCATCAGGTGTTTTATATTTTGTGTGCTGAGAAAAAGATACAGCTGTATGAACGTTAAACTAAAGAACAACGTAAATGTTGCATTGGAATGGGTGAGCAAATGCCGCCCGGCAGTGATGAGTGGCACAGACGAAAGTATCAACACCAGCATTACATTTGCTGCTCGCTTGCTGTGGTGCTTACTTAAAAAAAAGTACCACAGAGGCATCAGCAATAAAATGCTTAACGCACTGATGAGGTAATGCACCAGCGGGTTTTTGCTGATTGATTCGCCTATGGCATGCAGGTAGTATACTAAACGTGTTTGACTGGGGATTTCTACATTAGTAAAGGGACTTCCACCTTCTTTTAGTTCTCTGGTAATGCGCAAGTCAGCCGTTTCATCATAGGTAGTTCCTACAGAGCCGTAGTTCCACAATAATATAATTCCCAGGAGTACTGTAGACAGAAGAAGAAACCGATGTTGCTGCCACTGCATGCGCAAGTATAAGGCAGAGAGTGGTAAATAAAAAGTCCCGCTCTTGGCGGGACTTTTTAAGGATGTTGTCGTATGTCGTATCTGATTTGTTATTGTACAATCAGTTTTTTAACACTATTTCCTGTTGTACCTGAAATACGCAACAGATAAATACCGCTTTTTAAACCATTTAAGTCAAGGTCAATTTTATTGTCACCTTGGTTTAAGGTATTTGTTGAATTAGTAAATAAAACTTTACCAGTTAAATCACTGATGTTAATTGTTGCAAATGTGTTTTGTTCATTTGCAAATGTTAATGTAGTGTATTTTCCAGCAGGATTTGGATAAAGCTTAATTTCGTCAGCAAAAGCATTGTTTTCTTTAACACTTGTTACATTAGAAAGCGGAATTACATTTCCAGAAGCAGTAGCAACAAATACGCCAAATGCGGCACCCGCATCTTTTCCAGCTGGTACATTTGGACTAAGAAATCCTGATGCAAAAGCTACGATGGCACTATCTTTAAAAGCAGATAATGGAGCAGCATAAGCAGCTACCACACTTGAACTTCCAGTTGGGCGAACTTCTAAACGAATATTGTTAGGATCAGCAGCAAGATAATTTGCTGTTGTTTCACCAAATTGTACGTTTGAAACTAAAATTGGACCACCGGTTACAGCTATATCAACCGCAGGGGCGTCAGTTGAACCATGTACTATAGCTACATCAACTTTATTGGCTGTTGAAGCAGCTTCCTTACCATTCATTAAGGTTAAACGGAAACCAATAGCCTTACCTCCGGGATTATTTTCAAAATTATTTACAGCAACTACTCCATTAGCTACAGCTACAAAACGGCTACCAGAAGGCAATACACCTAATGACTGAGAAAGTAATGTGTCATTTACCGTGGTACTTGTTGGGCCTGCAACTCCTATAGAAAGGTTGTCACCTGAAGGTAGGTCAACAAAGCGTGTAGCTGTTCTGAAAGCAAAATTTTCAATAATTTTTGAACTTGTACCTTCTGTTTTGTTTATAAGCCAAATGTCTACTGAGGCAGCTGCAGCATCGGCACTGTTATGAATAACTTGTACTTTAGCTGGCACTTGTAATGGAAGTGGAACAACATTTCCATTGCTTAAAGCTGCAAATAAACCAAAGGCAGCACCGTTTTTGTTTTGTGAAGGATTTAGAAAACCAGAAGCGAATACAACTAAGGCACTATCTTGTAATCCCAATGTGCTTAATGGGGCTTGGTAAGAAACTAATCTTGCTGAACTTCCTGCAGCTTTTACATCTATAATCAAATTTGCAGTTTTAACATTCAGATAAGAAGTGATGGCACCATAAGAAGCGCCTCCTACTAATGGTGAGCTAACTCCGCGTGCATAAATGTCAACAGCCGGGGCATCGGTAGAGCCGTGATAAATGGCTATGCTTGTAGTATCTCCTGCTGTAACGTAACGCTCACGGGCAGGGGCGAGCACGTTCAAACTAAAAGGTTGCTGTGGGTTGAAACCTGTTGCAACATGTCCTTGTGCAAAAAGAATGTAAGTTTCATTAGGTGTAAGGTTGTAACCGAAACCTAGCAATGTGTCGGTAATCATTGTACTGTTTTTACCGGCAAAGGCAAGGCGAATGTTCCTTCCTGCAGGTGCATCAATAAAACCTGTAGATTGTCTGAATCCCAGATTGTCTTTAATTTTTTGTGATGTAGTTCCATCTACTAACCAAACATCTACTGTGTCTACAGCTGCATCGGGAGAATTGTGAATTGCCATAACTCGGGCGGTTTGTGCACTTGAAGCAAGCGGAACAAATGTTGCCGCAGCCATCACCATACGTACGAAATTTCTTTTCATAATTGTTTTATTTTTTTTAAAGTTTAACATGGAAGCAATGACAGGGGATTAACATTTTTGTTTGTCATAAAACTGTCACTTTGTTTTTAATCTTTTCCGCCTTCTGTTTATCAGATAAATAGCAGTTTACGGTTACCTGTATACGAAATTTATTTTCCAAAAGAATACAGTGATTTCTTGTACGTGCAAACGGTTGAAAACAAAGTGCATAAAATGCCCTTAAAACAAGTCAACTTCCATGAAATACCTTAATATTGCAAAACTTTTTGAACCATTTAGGTATTACCTTTAAAACAAAACATACATGAGTATCAGCGTGCACAATCCCGATCGTTTTGAACGCAGGCACATCGGTCCTGACCAACGTCAAACAGATGAAATGTTAAAAGCCATTGGAGTACCCTCCATTGACCAACTTATTGATGAAACCATCCCGGCCCACATCCGTCTTAAGAAGCGAATGGAGATAGGGGAGGCACTTACTGAGCAGGAAGTTCTCAGCGAACTTAAATCCATAGCGGCTAAAAATCAGGTGTTCAAATCTTACATCGGCAGCGGCTATTATGATACGTTTACTCCAGGTGTTATTTTGCGTAATATTATGGAAAATCCGGGTTGGTATACACAGTACACCCCTTATCAGGCTGAGATTGCACAAGGTCGCTTAGAGGCTTTACTTAACTACCAAACCATGGTGATTGACCTTACCGGAATGGAGATTGCCAATGCGTCTTTGTTAGATGAAGGTACTGCTGCTGCTGAAGCCATGCACATGTTTCATGCTATGCATGCAGAGCCGGACAGACATAAATTGTTTGTTTCGAAAGAGTGCTTTACTCAAACCATTGACATACTCAAAACACGTTCAGAGCCATTAAATATTGAATTGGTTATTGGCGACCACAACACCGTTGAATTAACCAATGATTTCTTTGGGGCAATAGTGCAGTATCCTGCTGCTGACGGTGCCATATACAGCTATGCTGATTTCACCAAACGTGCAAAAGAAAAAGGTATCTACGTGTGCGTAGCTGCAGATTTACTGAGCTTAACCTTGTTAACTCCTCCGGCAGAGTGGGGTGCAGATTGCGTGGTGGGTTCATCACAACGTTTTGGTGTTCCTATGGGATACGGTGGTCCTCATGCAGCTTTCTTTGCTACCAAAGATGATTACAAACGTCAGATGCCCGGCCGTATTATTGGTGTATCAATTGATGCACAAGGCAACCGTGCGTTACGCATGGCTTTGCAAACACGTGAGCAACACATTCGCAGAGAAAAAGCTACCTCCAACATTTGTACTGCACAGGTGTTGCTTTCCATTATGGCCAGCATGTACGGTGTTTATCACGGACCT